>NZ_DCYC01000073.1:0-11684 GCF_002330965.1 Arsenicicoccus sp. UBA2120 | reverse complement strand
AACGCCGAGCAGGAGGTCGAGCTCGCCAAGCGCATCGAGGCCGGCCTGTTCGCCGAGGAGCGCCTCAACTCCGGCGACAAGATCGACATGAAGCTCAAGCGTGAGCTGTGGTGGGTCGGCCAGGACGGCAAGCGGGCCAAGAACCACCTGCTCGAGGCCAACCTGCGCCTCGTGGTGTCGCTCGCCAAGCGCTACACCGGTCGCGGCATGCTCTTCCTGGACCTCATCCAGGAGGGCAACCTCGGCCTGATCCGCGCCGTCGAGAAGTTCGACTACACCAAGGGCTACAAGTTCTCGACCTACGCGACGTGGTGGATCCGGCAGGCGATCACGCGCGCCATGGCCGACCAGGCCCGCACCATCCGCATCCCGGTGCACATGGTCGAGGTCATCAACAAGCTCGCCCGCGTCCAGCGGCAGATGCTGCAGGACCTCGGTCGTGAGCCCACCCCGGAGGAGCTCGCCAAGGAGCTCGACATGACCCCGGAGAAGGTCGTCGAGGTCCAGAAGTACGGTCGCGAGCCCATCTCGCTGCACACCCCGCTCGGCGAGGACGGCGACAGCGAGTTCGGCGACCTCATCGAGGACTCCGAGGCCGTGGTGCCGGCCGACGCCGTGAGCTTCACCCTCCTGCAGGAGCAGCTCCACTCGGTGCTGGACACCCTGTCCGAGCGCGAGGCCGGTGTGGTGTCGATGCGGTTCGGCCTGACCGACGGACAGCCCAAGACGCTCGACGAGATCGGCAAGGTCTACGGCGTCACGCGGGAGCGGATCCGGCAGATCGAGTCCAAGACGATGTCCAAGCTGCGGCACCCCAGCCGCAGCCAGGTGCTGCGGGACTACCTCGACTGAGCGACCCCATGACCTGACGGACGAGGCTGGCATCCCCACGGGATGCCGGCCTCGTCCGCGCTCGTGCGACGGCGGGTGAGGGGCGTCGGGATCGCCGACGTCAGCCCGGCGTCAGGACGTCGAGCCGCGTCCCGCCGAGGGCAGCAGTGCGGCCCGCAGCCGTTGCGGCCAGGACCGGGTGCGGGCAAAGGTCCGGCGCACCACCTGGGCGTCGGCCTGCACCTGGCGGGGGGACGCCGACGCGCCGGGCGGGGCGTAGCGCGCCCGCTCGACGGCGGCGAGCACCCGGGCGAGGGCCCGCTTGCCGTCGTCGGGGAGCAGGGCATACCGGTCGTAGTGCGAGGTGAGGGTTCGCGGCGTCATACCCGTGGGTGGGCCCACACCCAGGTCGCGCAGCTGCTCGGCCAGGGTGGTCCAGTGCGACTCCACCGCCGCCGCGGGGGACCCGGCTCTCGCGAGCCGACGCCGACGCACCCGCGCCGCGCGCAGGGGGGTGACGGCCAGGGCGACGGCAGCGAGCAGGAGCAGCCCCAGGGTGTTGATGCGCGCGGGGGTGAACCAGCCGCGCAGCCGGTCCAGCAGCCCGGGCTGGGTCGGCGCCGCGGTCGAGGTGTCGGTCTCGGCGGGGCGCGGGCGGGCGCTGGACGTCGTGGTGGGGGCGGACGTGGACGCCGTCGCGGTGGGGGCGGTCGGAGGCGTCGCCCAGGCCGGGGGCAGCCCGGACCGTCCACCCGGCGTCGGCTCGAAGCGGGTCCACCCGGCCCCGTCGATGAACAGCTCGGGCCAGGCGTGGGCATCGGCCGCCCGCACGATGCGGGTCCCGTCGGGCTGCAGCGATCCTGGCAGGAAGCCGAAGACGACGCGCGCCGGGATCCCCTGGGAGCGGGCCATCATCACCATGGCCGAGGAGAACTGGGTGCAGTAGCCCCGACGCGTGCGGAGGAAGTGGCTCACCGCGTCGGGCTCGACGCCCCGCTGCCGCTCCTCCTCCGTGAGCGGCGCGAGGGTGAGGCTGTAGACGAAGGTCGGCGAGCGGAGGTACTGCTGGATCGCCATGGCCTTGGCGTAGGCGCTGTCCGCGGCGCCGTAGCGCTGGACGTCGGGGGAGGACAGGACCTCCCGGGTGGTGCTGTCGACGAGCTCGCGCGAGGCGGGGTCGACGTCCAGGTAGTCCCCGTCGTTGAAGGCGGAGGTCGCGTACGGCTGCTGTGCCGCGGAGCCTCCGGCGGCTCGGGACAGCTGCTCGGGGGTCAGGGTGGGGACGGCGTAGGAGACGGTGTAGTCCTCCGCGGCGCGGCCGACGGACACCAGGCCTGTCGTCGCGTCCCGCCGCCAGGGGACGTCCGTGCCCACGGCCAGCGCCGGGACGGGCGCCGCGAGCTGCGGCGGACGCATCACGGTGTTGTCGCTCACCCGCGCCGTGACTGCGCGGTGCGGCAGGCCCGGGGCGATCCCGTCGGGCAGTCCGAGCGCCCGGCCGGGGGCGGGCTGACCCTGCCCGGAGGGGGGCGGGGTCGGGATCATGCGCCAGTGCCCGTCGACATACTGCTTGGCGATGGTGACCGCGAGCGGGGGCGGCTCGCTGCCGTCGCTCGTGCGGAGGGTGAGCACGGGCCGGGGGTCGCGCGACCCCAGGCTGCGCGTGATGTCGACGTCCGAGGTGAAGCTCAGGCTGCCCCGGCCCGCCTGCTCCTGGCGGCCGAGGCCCTCGGTGAGGAACCTCGTCTGGATGTCCGGGAGCAGGGCCTGTATGCCGACGGCCGCCAGGACGACGGCCACCGCGACGAGCCGGGACCGCCGCGAGAACCTGCTGACGACGGTCGCGGCGTCGTCGGCACCGGACCCGCGGGAGGGGGCTGCAGCGAGCGTGGCCCAGCGGCGCAGCTGGGACCCGTGCTGCTCGACGAGCAGCAGCAGCCACAGCAGCGCGAGGGCGAGGAAGTACATCGCCGGCAGCGCCACCCCGGTGTTGACCACGGCGACGAGGTAGACGACGAGGAGCGGGAACCCGGCGACGGTGGCGGCCCGTCGCGCCACGACCAGGTGGTCGACCAGGATCGCGACCAGGCCGGTGAGCAGCGAGATCAACGTGACCAGGCCTCGCGTGGGAGGGGCTGGCGCGGCATAGCTGCGGATGGTGCGTCCGGCCTCCTCGAGACGGTCGACGAGGCGGTCCCCGACGTCGGTCCAGGGGAGTCCTGCAGGTCCGCTGCCGAGGTCGTGCAGCAGGCACACCGCGAGGCAGACCCCGACCAGCTGGGCCAGGACCACGCCCCAGGCGGGCACCCGCAGCGATCGCAGGCCCGCCCCGAGGAGGGCGACGAGGGCGACGACCAGGAGGGTGGGGCCCGTCCAGCTGGAGTCGCGCAGCAGCGTGCCGATGGGCCAGGCGGCCACGACGACGGCGAGGGCGCAGAGGGCGGTCTCGCGCAGGTGGGCCCGGGTCATCGGACGCTCCTGCCGGTGGACGAGGCGATCTGTCGCCAGGCCAGGGCGGGCACGGTGCCGTGGCCGGCCACCACCGCGCGCCAGCCGTAGCGCCGCAGGAGCTCGACGCTGGCGGCGGCGGACAGGTGGCCGGTGCGGGCCGGGCCGGACGGGTGGGCGAGGTGGCTGGGCTCGGCGCCCGGCGCCGAGACGTCCGGACGACCCTCGACGGGGCGGCCGAAGGTCGGGCTGTCCACGACGATGGCCAGCGACGCCGTCCCGGTGCGGTGGGTCGCCGCGAGCGCCTCGAGGTCGGTGCGGCTGCCCGGGCCGACGACGGCGACCACCAGACCCACGGCTCCCCGGGACAGGACGCCGGCGGTGCTGGCCAGCCCGTCGTGCTCGGCCAGCACCGTCCGCGCGAGGGTGGTGAGCGCCTCGTCGAGGGTGACCGGGCGCTCGTGGCCGGTGTCCGGCTCGGTGACGAGGTCGACGTCGTAGCCGTGGTCCTGCAGGTGACCGACGACGGAGGCGACCGTCGTGACGGCCCACTCGAAGGAGCTGTGCGGACCCTCGCCGGCGTGGGCGGTGACCCGGCGGTCCAGGAGCACGGCGGCCCGGCGCCGGGAGGGCTGCTCCTCCTGACGGACCATGAGCGACCCGGTGTGGGCGCTGGCCGGCCAGTGGATGCGGCGCAGCTCGTCCCCCTGGCGGTAGGGACGGATGGTGACGTCGTCCTCACCGTGCAGGGCGACGGTGTCGGCGACGTCGTCGTCCTGGCCGGGGCCCGAGCCCGGCAGCGCGGACGCGTCCAGGGGGAGCACCTGGGGGACGACGAGCACCGTCCGGGACCCCGGCAGACGGGTCAGCCGGCTGGTCAGCCCGAACCCGTCGCGCACGCGCACCGAGATGGGCCCGAGCGCGTGCTCGCCGCGCACGACCGAGCCGATGGGGTAGTGCATGACCTGGTGCTCGCCGGGACGCAGCGACGGCACGACGAACCGGGGCCGGTCGCCGAGGGGATAGGCCACGTGCTCCTGGGCGAGCACGAGCGGGGAGCGCCGGCGCCCGGCGTTGCGCAGCGTCAGCGTGACGGTGCCGAGCTCGTCGACGGCGAGCCGGCCGGGGGCGACCTCGCGCTCGACGTGCAGCCAGCTCGCGGGACGCCGGGACAGGGCCCAGGCGCCGGCGGCGAGCAGCACGAGCACCGTCCCGATGCGCAGGAGGTCGCCCAGACCGAGCGCCGCGCCGGCCCCGAGCAGCACGACGCCCGAGGCCAGGAAGGACTGGCCTCGGGTCGTGAGGACTCCGTCGGGACGTGGCATCGGCCGGTGCGACGTGGTCAGCGCGAGCCGGGACGACGGGTGGCGACGCCGACCACGGGCACCTGGGCGAGCAGGGTCTCGATGACGTCCACCGCGGCGCCGTGGGCGCCCCCGAGGCCACCCGCGCCCCCGGCGGGGAGGACGCGGTGGGCGAGGACCGGGACGGCGAGCTGCTGCACGTCGTCGGGCAGCACGTGGTCCCGGCCGGCCATCGCGGCCCGGGCCCTCGCCGCGCGCAGCAGGTGGAGCCCGGCCCGTGGGCTGGCACCGAGCCGCAGGCCGGAGGAGCTCCGGGTCGCGCGGACCAGCTCGACGACGTAGCGCTGGATCGCCTCGCCGGCGTGCAGGTGGCGGACCGACTCCACGAGCTGCTCGATGGTGCCGGCGTCCGTGACGGGGGCGAGGTCCCGCAGCGGACGGTGCTCGCCGTGGGCGGCCAGCATGGCGGTCTCGGCGTCGGCCGTTGGGTAGCCCATGGAGAGCCTGGCCATGAAGCGGTCGCGCTGGGCCTCCGGCAGGGGATAGGTGCCCTCCATCTCGAGGGGGTTCTGGGTCGCGAGGACCATGAACGGCCGGGGCAGGGGGCGGCTCACGCCGTCCGTCGTGACCTGCCCCTCCTCCATGGCCTCCAGCAGCGCGGACTGCGTCTTGGGGGAGGCGCGGTTGATCTCGTCGCCGATGACGAGGTTGGTGAAGACGGCACCCGGCCGGAACTCGAAGCTGCGCGTCTCCTGGTTGAAGACCGAGATGCCGGTGATGTCGCTGGGGAGCAGGTCGGGGGTGAACTGGACGCGGCGGACCGAGGCGTCGACGGCGCCGGCGAGCGCCTTGGCCAGCATCGTCTTGCCGACCCCGGGCACGTCCTCGAGCAGCAGGTGGCCGCCGGCCAGCAGCACGGTGACGGCGGTGCGGACCTGCTCGTCCTTGCCCGCGATGACGGTGGACACGGCACGGCACACGGCCTCGGCGGCCTCGGCGACCTCGGTCGCCGTGCTCAGGTGCTGCGTCTCGGTGCGATGGATCACGGGGCCCCCGTCAGGTGCGGTCCGGTGCCGGGTCCACCGGGACGTCAGCCCAACTCTAGGGACATCGCGGCCGGTGACAAGGCGAAGCCGCGGTTCCCCACTTCCCACCACCACGCGCCGCGCGGTGGGCGTTCGGGGCCTCGCCGCGTCCGACACCCGGTGATTTGTTCCCTTCGTCCGGGCTGGTCGGCCCGCCCGCCCCACCGGTGCTCCACTTCTTACCACCGCCTCTGACCTGCGCGTATGACGAAGAAATAACGGCGAAACGCGTGACTGACGATTGACCGTGGTGGGTGGTGGAGTAAAGTGGGGGATATCAGAGCACGCGGCAAGCCGACGGGGAGGGGGCCACGATGTTCCTGGGCACCCACAACCCGCGCCTGGACGACAAGGGCCGGCTCTTCCTCCCCGCCAAGTTCCGCGAGCGCATGGCCGAGGGCCTCGTCGTGACCCGTGGCCAGGAGCGCTGCCTTTACGTCTTCCCCATGGACGAGTTCATCCGCGTCTCCCAGCAGCTGCGCTCCGCCCCGATGACCAGCAAGGCCGTCCGCGACTACCTGCGCGTCTTCCTCTCCGGCGCCTCCGACGAGGTCCCCGACAAGCAGGGCCGCATCACGATCCCGGCCGGCCTGCGGCAGTACGCCGGGCTGAGCCGCGACTGCACCGTCATCGGTGCGGGCGAGCGCGTCGAGGTCTGGGACACCGAGGCGTGGGAGCGCTACCTGTCCTCCACCGAGCAGGCCTTCTCCGACCAGGCGGAGGAGGTGGTCCCCGGACTGCTGTGATCCCTGGCGCCCGGCCTCCACCCGCTCCTCGTGCCCCGCGGCACCTTCCCCGGTCTCGGGACACATCGAGCGGAGCGGTTGGGGACCGGACGCCAGGGCCCCTCGTCCGAGGGCCCACCTCCACCAGCCACCCAGCACCACGCAACCAGCACGACCGACACAGCAGCACCCGCGAGAGAAAGGAGGGCCGACGTGCAGCAGGACGACGCGCGCACCGGCGCCGAGGGACGTCACGTCCCGGTCCTGCGCGATCGCATCGTCGGCCTGCTCTCCCCGGCCCTGGCCCAGGACGTCGACGGCCGACGCCCGGTGTACGTCGACGGCACCCTCGGCATGGGTGGCCACGCCGAGGCGGTGCTGGCCGCCTGCCCGCAGGCCCGCCTGGTCGGCATCGACCGCGACACCGAGGCGCTGCGCCTGGCCGGCGAGCGGCTCGCCGCCTTCGGGGACCGCGTCGACCTCGTGCACGCCCGCTACGACGAGATCGGCGAGGTGCTCGAGGACCTCGACGTCGACGGAGTGCAGGGCGTGCTGCTCGACCTCGGCGTCTCCTCCCTGCAGCTCGACGAGGAGGACCGCGGCTTCGCCTACCGCGTGGACGCCCCGCTGGACATGCGGATGGACCAGTCCACCGGGACCACTGCCGCCGACGTGCTCAACACCTACGCCCACGGCGACCTGGCCCGCGTCCTGCGGACCTACGGCGAGGAGCGGTTCGCCAAGCAGATCGCCTCGGCCGTGCTCCGCGAGCGCGAGGTCGAGCCGTTCACCACGTCGGGCCGGCTCGTCGAGCTCCTGCGCCGCACGATCCCGGCGGCCTCGCAGCGGCAGAGCGGGCACCCCGGCAAGCGCACCTTCCAGGCCCTGCGCATCGAGGTCAACGGCGAGCTGGCCTCCCTCGAGGCCGCCCTGCCCGCCGCCGTGGACGCGCTCGCCGTCGGCGGCCGCCTGGCCGTCCTCTCCTACCACTCCCTCGAGGACCGGCTCACCAAGCAGGTCCTCGCCGCGGGAGCCCGCAGCACGTCGCCCCCCGGCCTGCCGGTCGAGCTGCCCGAGCACGCGCCATACCTGCGTCTGCTCACCCGCGGTGGCGAGGAGCCCGGCGACGACGAGACGCGCGACAACCCTCGCGCCGCGTCGGCCCGGCTCCGCGTCGCCGAGCGCGTCCGCACGTCCCCGCCCACCACCCGCCCCACCCGCGTCGACCGGCCAGCCCACCGGAAGGGACACCGTTCATGAGCCTGCTGCAGACCGTCAGCCCGCGCACGGCACCGACCCGCACCTACGATCGTCTCGTCGGGCAGCGTCCCCACCTGGAGGTCGTGCGCATGGCTGGCCGGAGAGCCTCCCAGGTCCCCTTCGTGGTCCTGGGAGCCGTGCTGCTGACGCTCGGTCTGCTCGCCGCCCTGCTCCTCAACATCACGCTGTCCCAGGGCTCCTACGCCCTCAACGACCTGCAGGACCGGTCCGCGACGCTGCGCGACCAGTCCGCCGCCCTGCGCCAGGACATCAACGCGGTCTCCTCGCCCAACCACCTCGCGACCAAGGCGCAGGAGCTGGGCATGGGGCCGGCGGACTCCCCGGCCTTCCTCGACCCCGTCACCGGCAAGGTGTCCGGCGTGGCGAAGCCCGCGACCAAGACCGCCGAATTTACCGTGGTGTCCGGCAGCCAGGCCGTCGCTCCGCAGGCTCGGCCCGACGACTCCACCATGGCCGCCGCGTCCGCCGTCTCGGGCCTCGGGCTTGGCAACGGGCTGGTGGGTGGCCTCGCCGGCCTGGCCGGCTCGGCCGCGACCCGCTGAGCCGCGTCGCAACCCGCCGATCGGGCCCGGGCGGTCGATGATGGTGTCGGCGGGCAGCGCCATACGCCATATGCAGGACCAGAAGCAGGCAGGACCGACGCGCCCGCAGGGCGCACGAAGGATCGAGGTGAGCGCGTGACCGCGACGCGACCCACCCGCAAGGGCGCCCGGGTCACCGGGTCCCGGGCGCGGATGCACCCCAGGCGTCGGGTCCGCTCGATGTTCATCGTGTCCCTCCTCGTGCTGACGGTCTTCGCCGCGCAGCTCGTGCGGCTCCAGGGGTTCGACGCCGCAGCGATGTCGGCCAAGGCCCTCGAGCAGCGCAGCGCCAAGCGCACCCTCCCCGCGGCGCGCGGGCAGATCACCGACAGCAACGGCACCGTCCTCGCCGAGTCGATCGAGCGCTACACCCTGATCGTCGACCAGCAGGCGGTCAAGGAGTACCAGAAGCGCCTCACCCCCAAGGGTCCCCGCACCAAGGTCGGCGCCCAGGGCGCGGCGGCCGACGTCGCCCCGCTCCTCGGGCTGCCGGTCGCGGACGTGCAGGCCCGGCTGAGCGGCGAGCGTCGGTGGTACCCCGTCGCCACCGACATGACGCCGGTGGCCTGGCGGCAGATCAAGAAGCTCGGCATCGGTGGTCTGTCCGCCGAGCTCACGACCAAGCGCGTCTATCCCGCCGGCACGGGCGCGGCCTCGCTCGTCGGCGCCATGACCAACGCCGGCGCCCCCGTGGGCGGCGTCGAGCAGCTGATGAACTCCGTCCTGGCCGGCAAGCCGGGGGAGCAGCGCTACGAGACGACCCCGTCCGGGCTCAAGATCCCGACCGGCAGCGAGTCCCACACTCCGGCCGTCCCCGGTCGCAACGTGCAGACCACCATCGACGCGGACCTGCAGTTCGTCGCGCAGAACGCCCTCGCGCGGGCCGTCACGCAGCGCGAGGCGCTCAACGGCTACGTCGTCGTGCAGGACGTCCGCACCGGCAAGCTGCTCGCCGTCGCCAACTACCCGACCTTCGACCCGGCCGACCTCGGCAGCCTCTCCCGGGGCGGCACCGTCTCCAACAAGGCCTTCCAGGAGAACTTCGAGCCGGGCTCGACCGCCAAGGTCATGACCATGGCCGCGGTGCTGCAGGAGGGCGTGGCCAAGGCGGATACCCCGGTCACGGTGCCGTCGGAGCTCCCGCGCTCGGACAAGGTGTTCAAGGACTCCTCCGAGCACGGGGTCCAGAAGCTCACGCTGAGCGGTGTGCTCGCGACCTCGTCCAACATGGGCACGATCCTGGCCGGTGAGAAGCTGCCGGTCAGCAAGGTCATGGAGTACTTCGGGAAGTTCGGCCTGGGCCACCTCAGCGGCATCGGCTACCCCGGCGAGCAGGCCGGCGTCGTGCCCAAGAACCCCACCGGGTCGCAGCGCTACACCGTGATGTTCGGGCAGGGCATGAGCCTCAACGCCGTCCAGTCCGCCAGCGTCTTCCAGACCATCGCCAACGGCGGGGGGCGCATCCCGCCGACGCTGATCAACGGGCAGACCGAGCCGGACGGCACCTACACCCCGGCGAAGGCTCCCGCGCAGCAGCAGGTCATCTCGGCCCCCGTGGCCAAGACGCTCGGCGAGATGATGGAGTCCGTCGTCTCCGACGAGGGCACCGCCGGTGCCTACGCCTCCATCCCGGGCTACCGGGTGGCCGGCAAGACCGGCACCGCCGACCGCTACGACGAGCAGGCCGGTCGCTACCTCGGCCACACCGCCTCGTTCATCGGGTTCGCGCCCGCCGACCAGCCCCGGTTCGTCGTGTCCTGCACCCTGCAGCGGCCGATCAAGGGGCACTACGGCGGTCAGACCTGCGGCCCGGTATTCACCGAGGTCATGAAGACCGCCCTGGAGAAGTACCAGGTCCCGCCGAGCGGCAGCCCCGCACCGCGGCTGCCTGCGACCTTCGACGGGTTCTCGCTGCACGAGGACAAGACTTCGACAGGCACGACCGGCTCGACCGGCTCGACCAGGTCGACTAGCCCGAGGAGCCCCGCGAGGACCCGCACGACCACGCAGGCACGATAGGTTCGTTCCTCGTGGCAACCCCCTTCCCCCGCCCTGCCCACGTCCGAGCCCTCGCAGCGACCGATCTCGCGCGCCGGCTCGACGGCGTCACCCTGCGGACCGTCTCCGGCGCCCCCGCGTCGGACCCGGCGGTCCGCGGCGTCACCCTCGACTCGCGGTCGGTCCGCGACGGAGACCTGTATGCCGCCCTGCCCGGCGCCAACGTCCACGGCGCCAGGTTCGTGGCGCAGGCCCTCGCTGCCGGGGCGGTGGCGGTCCTGACCGACGACGCCGGGGCGACCCTGGTGGGCGACGAGCTCGGGCCGGCGACCGGTGACCTCCCGCTGCTGGTGAGCCCCGATCCGCGGGCGGCGCTGGGACGCGCGGCCGCCGAGGTCTACGCGCGACCGGACGGGACGCGGCTCGACGTCTACGGCATCACGGGCACCAACGGCAAGACCACCACGGCCTACCTGGTCGACGGCGGACTGCACGCCCTTGGCCGCCGCACCGGTCTCGTGGGCACCGTCGAGACCCGCATCGGCGACGAGCGGCTGCGCAGCACCCGGACGACCCCCGAGGCCAGCGACCTGCAGGCGCTGCTCGCCGTCATGGCCGAGCGCGGTGTCGAGCGCTGCACCATGGAGGTCTCGAGCCACGCCCTCGTCATGCACCGGGTCGACGGCGTCGTCTACGACGTCGCGGCCTTCACCAACCTCTCGCAGGACCACCTCGACTTCCACGGCACGATGGAGGACTACTTCGCCGCCAAGGCGTCGCTGTTCACCCCGGAGCGCTCCCGCCGTGGCGTGGTCGTCGTCGACGACGCGTGGGGCAGGCGCCTGGCCGAGCGGGCCACCGTCCCCGTGACCACGGTGTCGGCCACCGGGGCGGACGCCGACTGGCACGTGCGAGACCTCGGCGACCGTGCCTTCCTGCTCACCGACGGCGGCGGGACCAGCCTCGAGCTCGTCTGCCCGCTGCCCGGCGACTTCAACCAGGTCAACACCGCCGTGGCCGCGCTCCTGCTGCACCTCGGTGGCGAGGACCTGGCCGAGGCCGCGCGCGCCGTCTGCGAGGACCCCCACGTGCCCGGCCGTATGGAACGCGTCGAGACCGGCCGGCCCGACCAGCCCCTGGCGGTCGTCGACTTCGCCCACACCCCCGAGGCGGTGGGGGCGGCCCTGCGGGCGCTGCGTCCACAGACCCGGGGCCGGCTCGTCGTCGTGCTCGGCGCGGGCGGTGACCGGGACCCCGGCAAGCGGCCGCACATGGGTGCCGCCGCGGCCGCCGTCGCCGACCTCGTCGTGGTGACCGACGACAACCCTCGCTCGGAGGACCCGGCCGCCATCCGCGGGGCGGTGGCCGGCGGCATCTCCGACGCGCTGCAGGACCGGGTGCGGGTCGTGGCGGGGCGCTCCCCCCCGCCCC
>NZ_DCYC01000047.1:13331-13584 GCF_002330965.1 Arsenicicoccus sp. UBA2120 | reverse complement strand
CGGCGCGTGCAGCGACCCGGTGTGCGGTGGTGCGTCATACGTGATCCCCCTGGCGCCCTCGGTCCGGACGCCTGATCCCCTCGGCACCCTAGCAGCGCCGCCCAGCCCACCTCGCGTCCCCTCGACGCCCACCGAGGGGACGCGAATGCTCGCGACACGCCGCGCTACGCCACATTCGTGTCCCCTCGACACCGGGGAACGACCGCCTGGTCCGCCTCGCCGGGCCCCGCGCGGCGTTCGTGCGCTGGGAGCT
>NZ_DCYC01000047.1:0-13236 GCF_002330965.1 Arsenicicoccus sp. UBA2120 | reverse complement strand
TTCCGGAGGGCCAGGATGGGGCGTTCGTGGGCTGGGAGCTCACAAAGGTGCGTTCCGGACGCCCCGCTGGACGGTCGAGCGGCGGTCGTCAGGCGGCGGAGGCGCGGTGGCGGGCGATCGCGTCCTCGTAGTGTCCGACGAGCTGGTCGACCAGCGCAGCCCAGGACCGCGGCTCCACCTTGACGAGCCCGGCCGAGCCCATGGCCTCGCGCAGGGCGGGGTCCGCGACGAGGGTGCGCACGTGCTCGACGATCGAGCGGGGGTCCGCGGGGTCGAAGAGGAACCCGGTCGTGCCGTGGTCGACGAGGTCGAGGGGGCCACCCATGGCGGGGGCGACGACGGGCAGCCGGCAGGCCGCCGCCTCCTGCAGCGTCTGGCCGAAGGTCTCGCGGGTCCCCGTGTGCGCGAAGACGTCGAACGCCGCGTAGGCGCGAGCGAGGTCGTCGCCCGAGCGGCGCCCGAGGAAGACCGGGGGCAGGTTGGGCCGCCCCGGGCTGCCCGCCACCGCTTCGCTGAGCTGCTCGGCCAGGGCGGTGCGGGACGGTCCGTCGCCGACCAGCACGATGCGCGTGCCCGGGATCGTGGCGACGTCGACGAGGCGGTGGATCTCCTTCTCGGGGGCGAGGCGCCCGACATACCCCACGAGCACCTGGCCGTCCGGCGCGAGCGCCCGGCGCAGCGCCCGCGACCCGGCGTCCTCGCGCCACTCGGGGCGGAACAGGCCGGTGTCGACGCCGCGTCCCCACAGCCCGGTGCGGGGCACCCCGTGCGCGCGGATGTCGCTCAGCGCGGCGCTCGAGGGGGCGAGGGTCAGGTCGGCGAGGGAGTGGATGCGCCGGATCCAGCGCCAGGCGGCCTTGGCGGCGGCGCGGCCGGTAGCGGCGCCGGCGACGTTGCCGTGCTGCTCCAGATAGCTCGGCATGTCGGTCTGGTAGATCGCGACGCACGGCAGCCCCAGCCGGTCCGCGGCGGTCAGGCCCCTCGCCCCGAGCACGAACGGCGACGCCACGTGCACCACGTCCGGCCGGAACTCCCGCAGCACGTCCTCGATCTCGCCGGTCGGCAGCCCCACCTGGAACTGCCGCACCGGGATGCTGGTGACGGCTCGGACGGGGAACCCGGCGTAGCTCTCGGGGGCGGGGGAGGGGGCGATGACGACGGCGTCGTGCCCGGTCTCGCGCAGGCGGTCCAGGACCCGGCAGACGCTGGTGGTCACCCCGTTGAGCGACGGGAGGAAGGACTCCGTGACGATCGCGATCCGCACGTCCTCACCATCCGTGACGTCGGTGAGGCGGGGGAGACGGGGTGGGGTGTGTCGGGTGGCGCTCAGGTGTCCTTCGGATGACGGCCGGTATGCCGACCCGCCCGATCCTGGGGAAGGGGTGAGGCGCGGGGCGCGCGTTGGATAGCGTGTCACCCATGTCTGCCGAGGCCACCGATCCCCGTCTGTACTGCGTGATCCCCGCCGGTGGTGCCGGCACCCGCCTGTGGCCGCTGTCGCGGTCCGGGCGGCCCAAGTTCCTGCACGACCTGACCGGTTCGGGGCGCTCGCTGCTGCAGTCGACCTACGACCGGTTGGCGCCGCTGTGCGACGGCCGGGTGCTGGTCGTGACGGGGGCCCGCCACGAGGCGGCGGTCGCCGCCCAGCTCCCGCGCGTCGCCCCGGGGGACGTGCTGGTCGAGCCGGGTCCCCGCGACTCGATGGCAGCCATCGGGCTCGCCGCCGCGGTGCTCGAGCGCCGTGACCCCGACGCGATCCTCGGGTCCTTCGCGGCCGACCACGTGATCGAGGGCGAGGAGCAGTTCCACGCGTGCGTGAGGGAGGCCGTCAACGTGGCGGCCCAGGGCTACGTCGTCACCATCGGCATCGAGCCGACCTATCCCGCAACGGGTTTCGGCTACGTGCGGGAGGGAGGCGAGCTTCACGTCGAGGGCGCCCCTCGGGCCCGCCTCGTGTCGGAGTTCGTCGAGAAGCCCGACGCGGGCACCGCTGCGGCATACCTCTCTCTCGGCACCTATCGGTGGAACGCCGGCATGTTCGTCGTCAAGGCGTCCGTGCTGCTCGACCTGCTCGCGGAGTACCACCCCGAGCTGGCGGCCGGGCTCCGCGCGATCGCCGCGAACCCCTGGGTGCTCAACCAGACGTGGAAGGAGCTCGACAAGATCGCCATCGACCACGCGGTGGCCGAGCCGGCCGCCGCCGCCGGTCGCGTCGCCGTCATCGCCGGCGACTTCGGCTGGGACGACGTGGGCGACTTCGACTCCCTCGCGGGCCTGCTGCCGTCGGCGGGCGAGACCCCCGACCGCCAGAACGTCGCGGTGCTCGGCCCGGCCGACAACGTGCACATCCGCAACGCCTCGGGGGTGGTCGTCAACCGCTCCGGCCGCCAGGTGGTGCTGCTCGGCCTGGAGGACGTGGTCGTGGTGGACACGCCGGACGTGCTGATGGTGACCACCCGGCGCCAGGCGCAGGACGTCAAGTCGATCGTCGAGCTGATGAAGGAGCGCGGCTACCCCGAGCTCACCTGAACCCCACGCCCTCGCCGACGTCCTTGCCCGCAGCGGCGGCGCGTTAGTGCGGGGGTGCGCGCGACCGGCAGGGACCGCACGACTAGGGTTTGAGTCATGGCTGACAGCACCGACAAGCCCACCGCCCGCACCGAGTCGGACCTGCCGCTGGAGGCGGTCTACGACGCGTCCTCGCTCCAGGGCTTCGACCCCGACGACAAGCTCGGCAGGCCTGGGTCCTACCCGTTCACCCGAGGCGTCTACCCGACGATGTACACCGGCCGTCCGTGGACGATGCGCCAGTACGCCGGGTTCGGCACCGCCAAGGAGTCCAACCAGCGCTACCACGAGCTGGTCAACGCCGGGACCGGTGGTCTCTCGGTCGCCTTCGACCTGCCGACCCAGATGGGCTACGACTCCGACGCGCCGCTGGCCAGCGGCGAGGTCGGCAAGGTGGGCGTCGCCGTCGACTCGCTCGACGACATGCGCGTGCTGTTCAACGGCCTGCCGCTGGACAAGGTGTCGACGTCGATGACGATCAACGCCCCGGCCTCGACCCTGCTGCTGATGTACCAGCTGGTCGCCGCCGAGCAGGGCGTCGCCGCGGGCCAGCTCACCGGAACGATCCAGAACGACGTGCTCAAGGAGTACATCGCCCGCGGCACCTACATCTACCCGCCGGCCCAGTCGCTGCGCCTGATCTCCGACATCTTCGCCTACTGCAACAAGGAGATCCCCCGCTGGAACACGATCTCCATCTCGGGCTACCACATGGCCGAGGCGGGGGCCACGCCGGTGCAGGAGATCGCGTTCACGCTCGCCAACGCCAAGGCCTACGTCCAGGCCGCGATCGACGCCGGTCTGGACGTCGACGCGTTCGCGCCGCGCCTGTCCTTCTTCTTCGTCGCCCGCACCACCCTGATCGAGGAGGTCGCCAAGTTCCGCGCGGCCCGGCGCATCTGGGCGCGGATCATGCGCGACGAGTTCGGCGCCAAGAACCCCAAGTCGCAGATGCTGCGCTTCCACACGCAGACCGCCGGCGTGCAGCTGACCGCCCAGCAGCCCGAGGTCAACCTCGTCCGCGTCTCGTTGCAGGGCCTGGCCGCCGTTCTCGGCGGCACCCAGTCGCTGCACACCAACTCCTTCGACGAGGCCATCGCCCTGCCGACGCAGAAGGCCGCCCGCCTGGCCCTGCGCACCCAGCAGGTCATCGCCTTCGAGACCGACGTCTGCAAGACGGTCGACCCCTTCGCCGGCTCCTACGTCGTCGAGTCCCTCACCAACGAGATCGAGGAGGCCGTCTGGGAGCTCCTCAAGAAGGTCGACGACCTCGGCGGTGCCGTGCCCGCGATCGAGCAGGGCTTCCAGAAGTCGGAGATCGAGCGCTCGGCCTACGCCACGCAGCTGGAGACCGACTCGGGCGAGCGGACCGTCGTGGGCCTCAACAAGTTCACGATCGACCAGGAGGAGCACTACGACCCGCTGCGCGTGGACCCGCAGATCGAGGCTGACCAGTGCCAGCGCCTGGCGGACCTGCGCGCCGCCCGCGACAACGCGGCGGTCGAGGCCAAGCTCGACGCGCTCCGGACGGCGGCCGAGGGCACCGGCACCAACCTGCTGCTGCCGATGAAGGAGGCCCTCGAGGCCAACGCCACCGGCGGCGAGGTGTCCAACGCCCTGCGCGACGTGTGGGGCCAGTACGTCCCGCGCGACGCCTTCTGACCCCCACGCCGACCGTCACGCTGACCGTCGCGCTGATCACCGACGGGTCCTGGATCCGGCCCGCGACCTGACTCGGAACCCATGCGCGGTAACCTTGCCGCCCATGGGCTCCGAGCACGTTCAGCAGGTCGCACCCCCGAGCGATGCGCAGGTCGTCGACCAGCTGCGGGCCGACATCTCGGCTGCCGTGGACGCGCTGGAGCCGGAGCTCATCGAGGTCCGCCGCGACCTGCACGCCCACCCCGAGCTGGGCTTCGCCGAGCAGCGCACGACCACGCGGATCTCCCAGCGGCTCAAGGCCGAGGGCCTGCGGGTCACCCCCGTGCACCCGACCGGCCTGGTGGTCGACCTCGGCCCCGCGGAGCCCCGTCGGCGGATCGCCGTCCGCGCCGACATCGACGCCCTCCCGCTGACCGAGACCTCCGGACTGCCCTACGCGTCCGTGACCGGCGGCGCCTGCCACGCCTGCGGGCACGACGTGCACACCACCTGCCTGCTCGGTCTCGCCCTCGCCCTCGCGCCGCACCAGGAGTGGTTGCGGGAGCAGGGGTATGCCGTCCGCCTGCTCTTCCAGCCCGCGGAGGAGGTCATGCCGGGTGGGGCCCACGCCCTGGTCGCCGCAGGCCACCTCGAGGACGTGGACCAGGTCTTCGCCCTGCACTGCGACCCGGGCTCCGACGTCGGTCAGGTGGGGTTGCGCACCGGCGCGATCACGGCGGCCACCGACGTCCTGACGGTGCGCCTCACCGGAGCGGGCGGCCACACCTCGCGGCCGCACATCACCCAGGACCTCACCTATGCCCTGGCCTCGGTCGTCACCGGGCTGCCGGCCGCCCTGTCCCGGCGCGTCGACCCGCGCGCGGGGCTGGCCCTGGTGTGGGGGTCGATCCACGCAGGGGAGGCCGGCAATGTCATACCCTCGACCGGCACCGCGTCGGGCACGCTGCGGATGCTCGACGCCGACGTGTGGGACTCGATCGGCCCGCTGGTGGACGACCTCGTCGGGCACCTCGCGGCGCCGTACGGCGTGGCCGTCGAGATCGACCACCGTCAGGGCGTGCCGCCCGTCGTCAACGACGCCGACGCGGTGGCGCACCTGGTCAGCGGCGTCACCACGATGGTCGGGGCCGACGCCGTGGTGCCGACGCCGCAGTCGCTGGGCGGCGAGGACTTCTCCTGGATGCTGCGCAGCGTCCCCGGAGCCCTCGCGCGCCTCGGCACGCGGACGCCCGGCGGCACGACCTACGACCTGCACCGACCCGACCTGGTCGTCGACGAGCGGGCCATCGCCGTCGGCGTGCGGACCCTGGCCGGCACCGTGCTGTCGGCCCTCGTCGCGACGCCCTAGACGCGCCGCGCCGGCCGTGGTGGCCCACGCGGCCACATAACAGTTCGTCACCGCTTCGGCGCACTCGGGGCAACCCGGCGTCGGCCCGCCGGAGCCGCGGTCTAGGGTTTGCTCATCCGTTCCAACGAAGGAGTCACCCTTGATCCGCATCGTCAAGGTCGCGACCGCGCTCACGGCCGCCTCGCTCGCCCTCGCCGCCTGCGGCAGCCCCAACGACACCGAGTCCGGCTCGTCCGGCGGCCAGTCCTCCGGCGCGGCCGGTGGCTCCGCGATCAAGGTCGGCATGGCCTATGACGTGGGCGGCCGTGGTGACCAGTCCTTCAACGACTCGGCCGCCAAGGGTCTCGACGAGGCCAAGGCCCAGCTCGGCGCCCAGACCAAGGAGTCCGTGGCGACCGCCGGCGAGGCCGAGTCCGCCCGCGAGGAGCGACTGCAGCAGCTGGTCGAGGCCGGCTACACCAACGTGATCGCCGTGGGCTTCGCCTACGCCCCGGCCGTCAAGAAGGCCGCTGCCGACAACCCCCAGGCCAAGTTCGCGCTCGTCGACTCCACCGACGCCAAGGGCGCCAACATCCAGAACATCGTGTTCTCCGAGCAGGAGGGCTCCTACCTCGCCGGTGTCGTCGCGGCCAAGAAGTCCAAGACGGGCAACGTCGGCTTCGTGGGCGGCGTCCAGACCGACCTGATCAAGAAGTTCGAGGCGGGCTACGTCGCCGGCGCCAAGGCGACCAACCCCAACATCAAGGTGCAGGTCAAGTACCTCACCCAGCCCCCGAACTTCTCCGGCTTCGCCGACCCGGCCGCCGGCAAGACCGCCGCAGAGGGCATGCTCTCCGCGGGTGCCGACGTGATCTACCACGCCTCCGGCGGCTCCGGCTCCGGCGTCTTCACCGCCGTCAAGGCCAAGAACGCCATGGCCATCGGCGTCGACTCCGACCAGGCCAAGACCGCCCAGGCCGACGTCCGCGACGTCATCATCACCTCCGTCGTCAAGCGCGTCGACGTGGGCGTCCTGGAGTTCATCAAGCAGGTCAAGGACGGCAACCTCAAGTCCGGCGAGGCCGTCTTCGACCTCAAGTCCAACGGTGTCGAGCTCGCCACCACGGGCGGCAAGATCGACAACCTTAAGGCCGAGCTCGACAAGGCCAAGACCGACATCGTCTCCGGCAAGATCGTGGTCCCCACCAAGTGACCGGTCTGACCTGACCTGATCGACCCTCGCAGCACCTCGCACGCACGTATGCCGCAGCCCGGCCGCCAGACGGACACCCCGACGGCGGCCGGGCTTCGGCATACGGGGGAGGTCCGCGGTCCATCGATCTGGACCCCGTGATCACCGACGGTAAGGTGATGCGGTCAGCCGCCACGTCCACGACGACGTGACCGAGCAAGGAGCGTGCACCATCGGAACTCCACCCACCTCGACGAGCGCAGACGCGCCGCCCGCCGTCGCCGTCCGCGGGATCACCAAGAGGTTCCCGGGCGTGGTGGCCAACAAGGACATCACCTTCTCGGTCCGCAAGGGCAGCATCCACGCGCTGGTGGGGGAGAACGGCGCGGGCAAGTCCACGCTGATGAAGATCCTCTACGGCGTGCAGCGCCCCGACGAGGGCACGATCGCCATCGACGGCCGCGAGGTGACCTTTCACGGGCCGAGCGACGCCATCGCCGCCGGGGTCGGCATGGTCTTCCAGCACGTCAAGCTCGCCGACAACTTCACCGTGACCGAGAACGTCGTGCTCGGCGCCGAGAAGCTCCACGGCATCGGCGACGGGGCGCAGGCCGAGATCCGGCGCATCTCCAAGGAGTACGGCCTCGGCGTGGACCCGGAGGCGCTCGTCTCGGACCTCGGCGTCGGTGCCCGCCAGCGCGTCGAGATCCTCAAGGTCCTCTATCGCGGCGCCCGCATCCTCATCCTCGACGAGCCCACCGCCGTGCTCGTGCCGCAGGAGGTCGACGAGCTCTTCGACAACCTCAAGACCCTCACGGCCGAGGGCCTGACCATCATCTTCATCTCGCACAAGCTCGACGAGGTGCGCGCCGTCGCCGACGACATCACCGTCATCCGCCGCGGCACCACCGTGGGCAGCGCCGACCCGCGCACCGTCACCTCCCGCGAGCTCGGCGAGCTCATGGTCGGTCGCGAGATGCCCAGCCCGCAGACGCAGGAGTCCACGGTCACCGACCGCGCCGTCCTCGTCGTCGAGAACGTCCGCCTCGAGCGGCCCGGCGGGCGCGACGTCCTCGACGACGTGTCGCTGACCGTCCACGCGGGCGAGGTCCTCGGCATCGCCGGCGTCGAGGGCAACGGCCAGGACGAGCTGGTCGAGGTCATCATGGGCATGCGCGACCCCTCCGCCGGGCGGATCTATCTCGGCGGCAAGGACATCACCGACTGGCCGACGCGGCGCATCCGCGAGGCCGGCGTCGGCTACGTCCCCGCCGACCGCCACCGGCACGGCCTGCTCCTCGAGGCGCCGCTGTGGGAGAACCGCATCCTCGGCCACCAGACCCAGGCCCCCAACGTGTCCGGACCGTTCATCAACGCCCGCGGCGCCCAGCGCGACACGACGCGCATCGTCGAGGACTACGACGTGCGCACGCCGTCGATCCACGTCACCGCCGGCTCGCTGTCCGGCGGCAACCAGCAGAAGCTCATCATCGGCCGCGAGATGGCCCACGAGCCGCGGGTGCTCGTGGCCGCCCACCCGACCCGGGGCGTCGACGTGGGCGCGCAGGCCGCGATCTGGGACCACATCAAGCAGGCCCGGCACGAGGGCCTCGCGGTCCTGCTCCTCACCGCCGACCTCGAGGAGCTGCGCGGCCTGTCCGACACCATCCGCGTCATCAGCGAGGGCCGCCTGTCCGAGGAGCTGCCCCCGACCACGTCCCCGGGTGACCTGGGCGCCGCGATGACGGGCGGTTCCGGCATACCGGACCACGTCCCACCGACCGAGCCGACCCGCACGTCCGGGGCGACCGGCGCCACCCGCGCCGACGACCACTCGACCCACCAGCAGGAGCCCACCCGATGAAGGTCTCGCCCCGCGCCGTCCTGCTCGCGCTCGCGGCGCCGCTGCTCGCCATCGTCGTGGCGTTCGTGATCACCTCGCTGGTGCTCGTCGCGGCCGGCGACCCCGTGGGGGCCGTCTGGACCGAGCTGCTGCGCCAGCCGAGCCCCCGACTGATCGCGCGCATCGTCAACGGCGCCATCGTCTACTACCTCGCCGCGGTGGCCCTCGCCATCGGCTTCCGGATGAACCTGTTCAACATCGGCGCCGAGGGGCAGTACCGCGTGGCGGTCTTCGCCGCCGCGGTGTTCGGGGCGCAGGGCTACCTGCCGGGCTGGGCCAACGTCATCGCCACCACGCTGGTCGCCATGCTCGTCGGCGCCGGCTGGGCCGCGATCGCGGGCTACCTCAAGATCAAGCGCGGTGTCTCCGAGGTGATCTCGTCGATCATGCTCAACGCCATCGCGACCAGCGTCGTGGCCTTCCTGCTGACCAAGGCCCGGGACAGCTCAGCCGGCGCCGGCAGCAACGTCACCAACACCAAGCCGCTGCCCCAGGACTCGTGGGTGCCCGGCCTGCAGATCATCAGCGGCACGACCACCAAGGTCTACGGCCTGCTCGTCCTGGCGATCGTCGTCGGCCTCCTCTACTGGCTGGTCCTCGGCAAGACGCGCTTCGGCTTCGACCTGCGCAGCGCCGGCCAGTCCGAGACCGCTGCCATCGCGAGCGGCGTCAACGCCCACCGGATGATCATGTCGACGATGATCCTGTCCGGCGCCATCGCCGGCCTGATCGGGCTGCCGCTGCTGTTCGGCCAGGACCACGCCTACGGCACCAACTTCCAGCCGGGCATCGGCTTCGCCGGCATCGGGATCGCCCTGCTGGGGCGCAACCACCCGATCGGCATGGGCCTGGCCGCGCTGCTGTGGTCCTACCTCGACCAGCAGGGCAACGGCCTGCAGATCAACGCCGGCGTCTCCTCCGAGCTGGTCTTCATCATCCAGGGCGTCATCGTCCTCGCCGTCGTCATCGCCTACGAGCTGGTGCGGCGCGCCAACGTCCGGCTCGAGCAGGCCAAGGTCGCCCGCGACCTGGCGGCGCAGCAACCGACCGCACCTGCCACCCAAGGAGCCAGCGCATGAGCACCACCGGTGTCGCCCCCGTGACGGACCGGCCGGACCGGCGCAGCTCGGTGCCGCGCCGTCGTCGCCGCCTGTCCGGACTGCAGATCGCCGGGCTGGCGCTGCTGGTCCTGCTGTTCGTTTCGGTCCTGCGCGTCGTCACCGGCGAGAACGACCTCGCCTCCTCCGGTGCCCTGGCTGCCGCCCTCGGCCTCGCCGTCCCGATCGGCATGGCCGGTCTCGGTGGCCTCTGGTCGGAGCGGGCCGGCGTCGTCAACATCGGCCTCGAGGGCATGATGATCCTCGGCACCTGGGGCGCCGCCTTCTTCGCCTGGCACTGGGGCGCCTGGGCCGGCATCGTCGGCGCGGTCCTGCTCGGCATGATCGGCGGCGCGATCCACGCCCTGGCCACCGTCGTCTTCGGCGTCGACCACATCGTCTCCGGCGTGGCCGTCAACCTCATCGGCATGGGCGGCGCCAAGTACCTCGCCGCCCGTGCCTTCACCGGCACCCCCGGCGGTGGCGCGACCCAGTCGCCGCCGCTGCCGCACCTCCCGGACGTCACCGTCCCCGGCCTGTCGCCCGCGCTGACCTCGCTGGAGGGCAAGCACATCTTCTTCGTCTCAGACGTGGCGGGCGTGCTCGCGGCCTTCGTGACCAACCTGTCCGTGCTGACGATCATCGCGGCGCTGCTGGTGCTCGTGTCCTGGTGGGTGCTGTGGCGCACCACCTTCGGCCTGCGCCTGCGCTCGTGCGGCGAGAACCCCTGGTCCGCCGAGTCGCTCGGCGTCAACGTCTACCTCTACAAGTTCCTCGCCGTGCTGATCTCGGGCGGGTTCGCGGGGCTCGGCGGCGGCTTCCTCGCCCTCGTCGCGGCCAACGTCTTCCGCGACGGGCAGACCGGTGGGCGCGGCTACATCGGCCTCGCCGCCATGATCTTCGGCAACTGGCGGCCCGGGTCCCTCGCGGCCGGGTCGCTGCTGTTCGGCTACTTCGACGCCGTGCAGCTGCGCGGCGGCGCGGTGCACGCCCTGCTGCTCGTCGTCGGCCTGCTCCTCGTGGCCTTCGGGGTCTGGCAGCTCCTGCGCCGCAACCTCCTCGGCGGCGTCGTCGCGATCGTCATCGGTGTGGGCCTCGGCTGGTCCTTCTTCGCCACCGACACCGTGCCCGGCGAGCTCACCAGCGCCGCCCCCTACATCGCCACGCTGCTCGTGCTCGGCCTCGCCTCCCAGGCCTTGCGGATGCCCGCGGCCGACGGCGAGGTCTATCGCAAGGGCGAGGTGGGATGAGTCGTATGCCGTCCCGCGCCGACGACGTCGACTGGGACGCCCTGCGCGCGGCCGCCGTCAGCGTCATGCGGCAGGCATACGCGCCCTACTCGTCCTTCCCCGTCGGGGTGGCCGGGCTCGTCGACGACGGCCGGGTCGTCGTGGGCTGCAACGTCGAGAACGCCTCCTACGGGGTGGGGCTGTGCGCCGAGTGCGGCATGGTGTCGGCGCTGCACGCCTCGGGCGGCGGACGGCTCGTGGCCGTGGCCTGCGTCGGGGCGAACGGCGCCCCGCTCATGCCCTGCGGCCGCTGCCGCCAGCTGCTCTGGGAGCACGGCGGCGCGTCCTGCCTGCTCGAGACGCCCCTCGGCGTGCTGCCGATGAGCGAGGTGCTGCCGCAGGCCTTCGGCGCCGAGGACCTCGACCGGGCAGGGGAGTGACGTGACCGAGCCGATCCTGCCCGTCGACCTGCACCTGGCGAGCGACCTGGACGAGCCCGGGGTGCTCGAGCCGTCCGCCCTGTATCCCCGCCTCCCCGACGGCGAGGTCCCCGACGCCGCCGTGATCTGCTTCTTCCCTGAGACCGTGCGCGCGATCGGTGAGCGCGAGGGCTCGGAGCTCGCGTTCCGCTTCACGTCGATCATCGGCGGTCAGCCCTGCTACGTCCGTGAGGTGGCGGGGCGCCGGGTCGCGTTCTTCTTCCCCGAGATCGGGGCGCCGCGGGCCGTCATGTTCCTCGAGGAGGCCATCGCCCGGGGCATCACGCGATTCGTCGCGGTCGGGTCCGCCGGCGTGCTCCTGCCCGACCTCGTCATGGGCCACCCCTTCGTCGTGACCTCGGCGTTGCGTGACGAGGGCACGAGCGCCCACTACGGGGCCGTGGGGCCGGTCGTCGAGGCGGGGGCCTCCGGCATACGGGCCTGCATCGACGCCCTCGACGCGGCGGGCGCGCCGCACGAGACCGGCCTCACCTGGACAACCGACGGCATCTATCGCGAGACCCGGTCCACCGTCGCGCGACGGATCGAGGCCGGGTGCGCGGTCGTCGAGATGGAGGCCAGCGCGTTCCTCGCGGTGGCGGCCCACCGCGGCGTCGAGCTGGGACAGATCCTCTTCAGCGCGGACTCCCTCGCCGGCGAGGCGTGGGACCACCGCGGCTGGGTCACGGCGGGCGACGCCCACGAGCAGGTGTTCTGGATCGCCATGGACGCCGCCGCGCGCATGACAGCCGGCTGAGCCGCACCTGGCAGATCGCTCCCGGTCCGCCTCCGCGCCCAACCGACCGGACCTGCAGCGACGTCGGAGGGAGTGCACCGGGAACGCATGGGGTAAGACCCTCGTTGCTCGGACAGGACGACCGACGACACACGGGAGTGACCATGGGATTCCTCGACCGACTGCTCGGCCGCACGCCGCAGCAGGGGCTGCAGCAGGGCTACCAGCAGCACCAGCCGCAGTACGCCCCGCCGCCCGCCGGCTACGACCAGGCGCCCCAGCCGGGCGAGCCGGCACCGGGACAGCCGGGCCAGGTGGGCCAGCCTGGGCAGACCGCCCAGTCCACGGAGGACCAGCAGGCCATCGAGCGCTACCGCTACCTGCTGCGCACCGCCCCGCCGGAGAAGGTGGAGCAGGCGCATGCCGAGGCCTTCGCCAAGCTGACGCCCGAGCAGCGCCAGCAGGTGCTGACCGGCCTGTCGCAGTCCGGCGAGACGCCCGCCGGCGACGACCCGCAGTCGCTGGCCCGCGCGGCGACCCGCGCCGAGATGCGCCAGCCGGGGTTCATGGAGCGCACCTTCGGCGGCGCCGGCGCCGGCGGTGGCCGCGGCGGCATGGGCATGGGCGGCATGGTGATGGGGTCGATGCTCGGCTCGATCGCCGGCGTCGTGGTCGGCACGGCCGTGGCCGGCGCGCTGATGGACGGGTTCGACGGCTTCGGTGACGGCGGCGCGGACCTGGCCGGCGGCGACTTCGGTGGCGACGCTGGCGGTGACGGCGGCGGCTTCGACGGGTTCGGTGACTTCGGGGACCTCGGCGGCGGCTTCGACTTCTGATCGTTGCGCACGCTCGTCGCCCGCTCCCAGCACACCTGGGGGCGGGCGACAGCCGTATGCCGGCCGCCCGCCGCCATCCCGCGCCGCCATCCGACGCAACGTGACCCGTCAGGGCAGGTCCGCAGGCGACCCCGCTCCACGCCGGAGTTCTCCCGACGCAAAGTGACCCGTCAGGGCACGCCCGTGCCGCGAGACCCCCGATACCCG
>NZ_DCYC01000033.1:0-15683 GCF_002330965.1 Arsenicicoccus sp. UBA2120 | reverse complement strand
GATGCGCCAGTACAGCGACGGTGCCAAGTTCGTCCGGTCCGTCACGGACCAGGTCGGCCAGGACGGGTTCGACGCGGTGTGGGCCGAGGCCGCCCACCTGCCCACTCGCGCCGAGATCGCCGACCCGAAGTCGTGGGTCTCCCGCGTCCACGGGTGAGGCGCGGACGTGTCCCGTAGCCGGCTCGACCCGGTGGTCGCGAGGGCCCGGAACCTCGTCGAGCCACACCTCGAACCCGGTGCGGTCGTGGCGGTCTCCGGCGGCGCCGACTCGCTGGCCCTCGCCGCGGTCGTCGCGTTCTTCGTCCGGCGTCGCGGCGTCGATGCCCGCGCGGTCGTGGTCGACCACGGGCTCCAGGCCGGCTCGGCGGACGTCGCCGCCCGCGCCGTGCAGCAGTGCGAGGCGCTGGGCCTGCCCGCCTCGGTCCGGTCCGTCGACGTGCGCGACCTCGGCACCGGGCCCGAGGACGCCGCCCGGGTCGCTCGTCATCACGCGCTGCGCGATGCCGCCGGGGAGGCGCCGATCCTGCTCGCCCACACGCTCGACGACCAGGCCGAGACCGTCCTGCTGGGGCTGGGCCGCGGCTCCGGCGCCCGCTCGCTGCGCGGGATGGCGCCGTGGGACGCACCGTGGGGGCGCCCGCTGCTGGGGGTCCGCGCCGCCGACACCCGCGCCGCGTGCCGCGACCTCGGCCTGGGGTTCTGGGAGGACCCGCACAACACCGACCCGGCCTACGCCCGTGTGCGGGCCCGCGGCGCGATGACGGTGCTGGAGGAGGCGCTGGGCCCCGGCATACGAGCCGCTCTGGCCCGGTCGGCCGACCGGCTGCGGGCCGACGCCGACGCGCTGGACGCCCTGGCCGCGGACTGGCTGGCCGAGCACCCCGAGCACACCGCGCCGCCCACGACCCTCGACCGACCCGAGCCGCCTGCGCACGTGGAGTCCGCGACGGACCCCGGCCATCCGCAACCCCCTCCCGCCCTCACGGGCCTGCCGGCCCACGACCTCGCGACCCTGCCGGCGGCCGTCCGCACCCGTGTGCTGCGCCTGGCCGCGCTCGCTGCGGGAGCGCCCTCCGGTGCGCTCACGGCCGCGCACGTCCTCGCGACGGACCGGCTCCTGACACACTGGCGGGGGCAGGGCCCGGTGTCCTTGCCGGGGCACCTGGCCGCGACCAGGACCCCTGGCCGGGCCGGTCGGATCGTGATCGGGCCCCTCGATCGGGTTGAATGAACGTCGTCAGGGCCGCGAGGACGACCAGACGGACACACCACGCGCACCGAGCCGGACCGAGGAGACGCAGTGCAAGCGAGCGACATGGGCGACGACCTCGCCGAGGTGCTCTACACCGAGGAGCAGATCCAGGAGCGGCTGGCCGAGATCGCCGCGGAGATCTGGCGGGACTACCAGGGCAAGGACGTCCTGCTCGTCGGGGTCCTCAAGGGCGCCGTGATGGTCATGGCCGACCTCATGCGTCACCTGCCGGGCAGCGTCGAGATGGACTGGATGGCCATCTCGTCCTACGGCTCGGGCACCAAGAGCTCCGGCGTCGTGCGGATCCTCAAGGACCTCGACACCGACATCACCGACCGGCACGTCCTCATCGTCGAGGACATCATCGACTCGGGGCTCACCCTGTCGTGGACCCGCTCCAACCTGGAGTCCCGCAAGCCGGCGTCGCTGGAGATCATGACGCTGCTGCGCAAGCCCGACGTGGTCAAGGTCCCGATCGACGTCCGCTACGTCGGCTTCGACATCCCCGACGAGTTCGTCGTCGGCTACGGCCTCGACTACGACCAGCAGTACCGCAACCTGCGCGAGATCGGGCTGCTGGCCCCGCACGTCTACAGCTGACGGGCGCCGGCGCCGACCGTATGCCGCGCGCCGGGCCCACCGCAGGCCCTCGCAGGCGCTCGGACCGGCCGGAACACGTCAGCCCGCTCGCTCGTTGTCCCCCTCGGTGCCGGCAACGGTCTCTCAACTCCTCGGCCTCGGCCGAACCGCTTGATCAGGAAGGGACGGGGTCGCACCCCGCACGTACATGAACGCGAAGCGCATCGCACGAAGCCCCTGGATGTGGGCGGTCGTCGTCAGCCTGCTGCTGGCAGCCTGGCTGTCGGTCGGGCAGCAGTCCGACTTCCGCGAGGTCGACACGTCGGCCGCGGTCCAGCTGATCCAGCAGGACAAGGTGGAGTCGGCCAAGCTGGTCGACGGCAACCGCATCGACCTGACCCTCAAGGACGGCAGCGAGTACACCGGCGGCAAGGTCAAGGACGCCAAGCACGTCCGGGCCCACTACATCGAGCCGCGCGGCCCCGAGCTGGTCAAGCTCCTCGACGCGCACAAGCCCTCGGCGGGCTACGACGAGGAGCCGCCGACGGACTCGCCGTTCCTGGCGCTGCTCGGCTACCTGCTGCCCCTGCTGCTCTTCGGCGCCTTCGCGTGGTTCATCATGAGCTCGATGCAGGGCGGCGGCTCCAAGGTCATGCAGTTCGGCAAGTCCAAGGCCAAGCTGGCCACCAAGGACATGCCGCAGGTGACCTTCAACGACGTCGCCGGCGCGGACGAGGCGGTCGAGGAGCTCGAGGAGATCAAGGAGTTCCTGGTCGAGCCCGAGAAGTTCGCGGCCGTCGGGGCCAAGATCCCCAAGGGCGTCCTGCTCTACGGCCAGCCCGGCACGGGCAAGACCCTGCTGGCCCGCGCCGTCGCGGGCGAGGCGGGCGTCCCGTTCTTCTCGATCTCCGGCTCGGACTTCGTCGAGATGTTCGTCGGCGTCGGTGCCTCCCGCGTGCGTGACCTGTTCGAGCAGGCCAAGGCCAGCGCGCCGGCCATCATCTTCGTCGACGAGATCGACGCCGTGGGTCGCCACCGCGGCGCGGGGCTCGGCGGCGGCCACGACGAGCGCGAGCAGACGCTCAACCAGCTGCTCGTCGAGATGGACGGCTTCGACGTCAAGACCAATGTCATCCTCATCGCGGCGACCAACCGCCCCGACATCCTCGACCCGGCGCTGCTGCGCCCGGGCCGCTTCGACCGGCAGATCGCCGTCGAGGCCCCGGACATGCTCGGCCGCCACCACATCCTGCAGGTGCACGCCAAGTCCAAGCCGCTGGCCGACGACGTCGACCTGATGGCCGTGGCCCGCCGCACCCCTGGTATGACGGGCGCCGACCTCGCGAACGTGCTCAACGAGGCGGCGCTGCTGACGGCCCGCTCCAACCTCCTGCAGATCACCAACGCCATCGTCGACGAGGCGATCGACCGCGTGATCGCCGGCCCGCAGAAGCGCACCCGCATCATGTCGGCCAAGGAGAAGAAGATCACGGCCTACCACGAGGGCGGTCACGCGCTCGTGGCGGCGTCGATGCGGCACACCGACCCGGTCAGCAAGATCACGATCCTGCCGCGCGGCCGGGCCCTCGGCTACACGATGGTCCTGCCCAACGACGACAAGTACTCCACGACCCGCAACGAGATCCTCGACCAGCTGGCCTACGCCCTGGGCGGTCGCGTCGCGGAGGAGATGATCTTCCACGACCCCACCACGGGTGCCTCCAACGACATCGAGAAGGCCACGAGCATGGCCCGCAAGATGGTCACGCAGTTCGGCATGTCCGAGCGGGTCGGCGCGATCAAGCTCGGCCAGGAGCAGGGCGAGGTCTTCCTCGGCCGCGACTACGGTCACCAGCGCGACTACTCCGAGAAGGTCGCGGGCATCGTCGACGAGGAGGTCCGCCGCCTCATCGAGTACGCCCACGACGAGGCCTGGCACGCCCTCGGCGAGAACCGCGACGTGCTCGACCGCCTGGTCCTCGAGCTCCTCGAGAAGGAGACGCTCGGCCGCGAGGAGCTGGCCGTGATCTTCGCCGACGTCGTCAAGCGCCCCGAGCGCCCGGTCTGGCTGTCCAGCGAGGACCGGCACGTCAGCGACCGTCCTCCGGTGCTGACCCCGGCCGAGGAGATGGCGCTGCAGTCCGGCGAGCCCCGCGCCGTCGAGGCGGTCGAGGCCCAGGTCGAGCAGCAGGTCGGGGACAACCCCGACCCCGAGCGCGAGTACCCGCCCACCCAGGTGATCGAGCTCCCCGGCGACGACCGGGTCGACCCCGGGCACTGACATGTCCATCGACCGGGAGCGGGCCGAGGCGGCCGTGAGGGAGCTCCTCCTCGCCATCGGCGAGGACCCGGAGCGGGACGGTCTGCGCGACACCCCGGCGCGGGTGGCGCGGGCCTACGACGAGATGTTCGCCGGCCTGCACCAGGACCCGGGCTCGGTCCTCGACGCCGTCTTCGAGATCGGCCACAGCGAGCTGATCATGGTGCGCGACATCGAGGTCTACTCGACCTGCGAGCACCACCTCGTCCCGTTCCACGGCGTCGCGCACGTCGGCTACATCCCCGGCAAGGACGGGCGGGTCACCGGGCTGTCCAAGCTCGCGCGCCTCGTCGACGTCTATGCCCGCCGCCCGCAGGTGCAGGAGCGTCTCACCACGCAGGTGGCGGACGCGCTGGTCGAGCACCTGCGGCCGGGCGGCGTGATCGTCGTGATCGAGTGCGAGCACCTGTGCATGTCCATGCGGGGGGTCCGCAAGCCGGGCTCCCGCACCATCACCTCGGCGGTGCGCGGGCAGCTGCACGACCCGGCCACCCGGGCCGAGGCCATGCGGCTCGCGCTCGGTGGCCGCGGGTGATCGACCTGCCCCATGAGCACGGCCCGGGCCGGCCGGTGCTGATGGGCGTCCTCAACGTCACGCCCGACTCGTTCAGCGACGGCGGGCGGTGGCTGGACGCCCGGTGCGCCGTGGAGCACGGCCTCGAGCTGGCCCGGCAGGGAGCCGGGATCGTCGACGTGGGTGGCGAGTCCACCCGGCCGGGTGCGACGCGGCCGCTCGTCACCGAGGAGCTCGACCGGGTCGTGCCCGTCGTGCGCGACCTGGTGGCCCACGGCGTCACGGTGTCGATCGACACGATGCGCGCGGAGGTCGCCGAGGCGGCGGTCGAGGCGGGCGCGGCGATTGTCAACGACGTCAGCGGTGGTCTCGGCGACCCGGCCATCCGGGAGGTCGTGGCCCGCACCGGCGTCACGATGGTCGTGCAGCACTGGCGGGCCTACGGCTCGGCCATGCAGCAGCGGGACCACCTCGCCTACGACGACGTGGTGACGGACGTGCGCGACGAGCTGGGGGAGCGGCTGGCCGAGCTCCGCGAGGCGGGCGTCCGCGACGAGCAGGTCGTCCTCGACCCCGGCATCGGCTTCTCCAAGACCGCGTCCCACAACTGGACGCTGCTGCGCCGGCTCGACGAGCTCATGGTGCTCGGCCGCCCGATCCTCGTCGGCACCTCGCGCAAGGCCTTCCTGGGGTCCCTGCTCGCGCAGCCTGCCGACCCGATCAGCGCCGGCGACCCGTGCGGCCCGATCGGCGCTGGCGGTTCGCTCGGCGAATCCCGCCAGCCCGCACAGGATCTCGTGCCCCGTCCGCCCCTCGAGCGCGACGCCGCGACCGCCGCCACCACCCTGCTGTGCGCTCAGGCCGGCGTGTGGGGCGTCCGCGTCCACGACGTGCGCGCCAGCGCCGACGCCCTGCGGGTCCTCGCCGCCTGGCAGGGCGGTATGCCGCCCGCCCCCGCCTCGGCGGACGCCGCGTCGCGGCGCCCCACCTCCGTGCCGGCCCCCGGCCCGTCCTCGACCTCGACATCCTTGTCCGCACGCCCGCCCGGAGGCCCCGCATGACCGACCGCATCACGCTCACCGGCGTGCGCGCCCGGGGCAGGCACGGCGTCCTGCTCGAGGAGCGCGTCCTCGGCCAGGAGTTCGTCGTCGACCTCGTCCTGCACCTCGACCTCGGACGCGCCGCCGCCACGGACGACCTGGCGGCGACCGTGAGCTATGCCGAGGTCGCCGAGACCGTGCACGAGCTCGTGACGGGGGAGCCGCACGACCTGGTCGAGACCCTGGCGGGGCGCATCGGTGCCCGCCTGCTCGAGGACCACCTGCTCCTGGAGTCCGTCGACGTGACGGTGCACAAGCCCAGCGCGCCCATCGCGGTGCCCTTCGGCGACGTCGCCGTGTCGGTGACCTCCCGACGTGACGTCGCGGTGGTCATCGCCCTCGGCGCCAACCTCGAGGACCCCGCGGCCACCCTGGCCTCCGCCGTCGACCGCCTGACCCGCACCCGTGGCCTGCGCGTCACCGGACGGTCCGCCCTCGTCGAGACCGACCCGGTCGGCGGCCTCGACCAGCCGGCCTACCTCAACGCCGTCGTCGTGGGACGCAGCCGCCTCTCGGCCCGAGCCCTCCTCGAGCGCCTGCACCGCATCGAGGCCGAGCACGGCCGCACCCGGGAGGTCCGCTGGGGTGCCCGCACCCTGGACCTCGACCTGATCGCCTACGGCGAGGCCCGCAGCGACGACCCCGAGCTGACTCTCCCGCACCCCCGCGCCCACGAGCGCGGGTTCGTGCTGGTGCCCTGGGCCGACGTCGACCCCGACGCCCAGCTGGCCGTGCCTGACGGCGGCCGCCGCCTCGTGCGCGAGCTCGCGGACGAGCACCGGGCGGACGGCATACGGCCGGGGCCCGAGTGGCCGACCGGTCGTCGGCAGCACCGTGGCGGCCCCGAGGAGTCGTCGTGCTGAGGGGCGGCCGCGGGCTGAGCGCCGGCGTCTGCGCCCTGGCCGCTGTCCTGGTGCTCGCCCTCGGCTACGCCGCGCTGTCGTGGTGGAGCGAGGGCGGTCGCGCGCTGCCGCCCGTCGGCTACCTCGCGACGCTGCCGCTGCTGCTCGTCGCCGCCCTGGTCCTGGCCGGAGCCTGGTCGGTCCGCCGCACGGTGCGCGGACGCCGGGCCTCGGGGCCGCACGACGGGCTCCGTGGGTTCCGGGTGCTGGTGCTCTGCCAGGCCGCCGCGCTCACCGGGGCTGTCGTGGCCGGGTGGAGCGTCGCGCACGCCCTCGTCGGACGCGCCGCGCTGGCGCTGCAGGGCCTCGGCTCCGACGCCGCGGCCGCCCTCGCCGTCGCGGCCTGCGGGGTGCTGCTCGTGGCCGCCGGCCTCGTCGGCCAGTCCTGGTGCCGGCTCGACGAGGACCCGCCCGGACCGTCCGAGGCCTCGGCCTAGGCTCAGCCGCAGACGGGGTCGCTCTCGACCTTCGTGGCCCAGCCCTGGTCGTCCAGCGTGAGCTTGACGATGGCCTGGTCGCCGGGCAGCTCCGAGAGCGCCTGGACGGTGCTCGGCGCCGACTGCGCGGGGGCGCCTTCGCTGGTGCAGGTCAGGCGGACGACGGTCGCCGCCGGGTCGACGGGGATGCGGAACGAGATGGCGTTGCGGTTGCTGTACAACGAGCCGGAGTGCGGCGTCAGGTCCACGCCCTGACGACCCACCGAGCCGTCGGACCGGCCGCGCACCGTCCAGCGGTCGAAGGTCAGCACCGGTGTCTGGCCGTTCATCGCGACCGCGGTGATCTTGCCCAGGTCGAAGGCGCGACCGCGGACCTGGCTGGTCACCCCGGCCGCGCGGGTCGCCGTCGCGCTGGGGGTCGGCGTCGCCGCGGGCTTGGGGGCCGCCGCAGCGCCGGTCACCGTCACCGTCGGCGTCACCGTCACGGTGACCGGGGGCGCGTAGCCGCTGGACAGGGCCGTGCAGCCGGACAGCAGCACGCCGACGCCGGCAGTCAGGGGGAGGACGACGGTGCGCGGGCGACGGGTGGCGGGGCGAGACGGCATACGGGGGTCCTTTCGTCCCGGACAGTGTCCCCGGTGACCGCCCCCGGACCCAAGGCGGCGCGCAGGACGATAGGCAGGGAGTCCAGGCCCGCGCGACTACGCTGGGGGCATGAGTTCCGCGCCCGAGCAGCCGCCCCACCAGCCCGACGCCGCCGCCCCCGAGAGTGACGTGCCCGAGCAGATGCGGGTCCGCCGCGACAAGCGCGAGCGGCTGCTGGAGCGGGGCATGGCGCCATACGCCGTCACCGTGCCGCGCACCCACTCCCTGGCCGAGGCCGCCGCCCTCGGCGAGCCCCTCGAGGCCGGCGACGAGCCGACCGGCGAGGAGTTCGTCGTCTCGGTGACGGGACGCATCGTCTTCCAGCGCAACACCGGCAAGCTCTGCTTCGCGACCCTCCAGGAGGGCCAGGGCACCCGGCTGCAGGTCATGCTCAGCCTCGCGGAGGTCGGCCAGGACCAGCTCGACGCGTGGAAGGCCGACGTCGACCTCGGCGACCACGTCAGCGTCACGGGCCACGTGGTGCGCAGCCGTCGCGGCGAGGTCTCGGTCATGGCGACCACCTGGGTCATGGCCTCCAAGGCGCTGCGGCCCCTGCCGACCCTGCACAAGGACCTGTCCGAGGAGACCCGGGTCCGGCAGCGGTATGCCGACCTGATCGTCCGTCAGGAGGCGCGCGACATGGTGCGTCTGCGCGCGACGGTGCTGCGCTCGATCCGCAGCACCCTGGACGGTTTCGGGTTCGTCGAGGTCGAGACCCCGATCCTCAACCTCAGCCACGGTGGTGCGGCTTCTCCGTTCACCACCCACCTCAATGCGTTCGACATCGACATGAATCTGCGCGCCTACACCGAGCTGTGGCTCAAGCGCGCCGTCGTCGGGGGCGTGGACCGCGTCTACGAGATCGGCAAGGTCTTTCGCAACGAAGGGGTCGACTCGACCCACTCCCCGGAGTTCACCGAGCTCGAGTTCTACGAGGCCTATGGCGACCAGTTCACCGCCGCCGACCGCACCCGCACGATCATCCTGGACGCCGCCGAGGCGACCGGCCGCGGCACCTCGCTGACGGATTATCGCGGCCGCGAGATCGACCTGTCCGGCGAGTGGCGCTGGTTGCCGATCTGCGAGGGCGTCGGTCAGGCGCTGGGCGAGGAGATCCACCCCGACGAGACGCCGGACAACGCCGAGCGGCTGCGTCGCCTCGCCGCGGCTCGCGACATCGCGCTCAAGCCCACCTGGGGGGCGGGCGAGATCATCCTCGAGCTGTTCGAGCAGCTCGTCGAGCACACGCTCCTGCAGCCGACGTTCGTGTGCGACTACCCCGAGTCGGTGCGTCCGCTGGCCCGGGCCCACCGCACCGAGCCCGGCCTGGTCGAGGCCTGGGACCTCATCGTCGGCGGCGTCGAGCTCGCCCCCTCCTACTCCGAGCTCGTCGACCCGGTGGTGCAGCGCGAGCGGCTCACGGCCCAGGCCGCGCTGGCCGCGCGCGGGGACGACGAGGCGATGGAGCTCGACGAGGACTTCCTGCGGGCCCTGGAGTACGGCGCACCCCCGATGGGCGGCACCGGCATGGGCGTCGACCGGCTCATCATGCTCCTCACCGGCACGGGAATCCGCGAGACCATTCTCTTTCCGCACCTCAAGCCGCAGGCCTGAGCGACGCCGCACGACACCCTGATCGACGAGAGGTTTCTGATGGACATGCTCTGGAAGGTCTTCATCGCGCTGGCGCCCACCGTGGGAGTGCTCTTCATCTTCTGGCACGTGATGAAGAACATCCTCGAGGGTGACCGTCGAGAGCGAATTGCTCACGCTCAGTGGGAAAGGGAGCAGGAGATCTCGGCGCGCAATTCCGTGGAGGATCGCGACGGAAGGGCTTAGGGCGCGCGCGCCATTCATCGTCGCTTTTGACGGCGATCGGTAATCTCCTCTATGTTCATGGGTGGATCTATTTCTTTTTCCCTCCCACGACGAAGGAGCTCCGACATGGCTCAGCGCATCCAGGTCATTCTCGAGGACGACATCGACGGCGGCGCCGCGGCCGAGACCGTGACCTTCGCCCTCGACGGCGTCACCTACGAGATCGACCTGTCCGAGGACAACGCCCGCAAGCTGCGCGACGACCTCGCCACCTGGGTCGGGCACGCCCGCCGCTCCGGCGGTCGCAAGACCACGGGTCGCAAGCCGTCCTCCGGTGGTGGCCGCAACAACCTCAACGACGTCCGCGAGTGGGGCCGCCAGAACGGCTTCCAGGTCTCCGACCGCGGCCGCGTCTCCTCCGAGCTGCAGAAGGCCTACGACGCCGCGCACTGACCGCAGCCGCGCAGCTCGCGACAGCGCTGACACCGATGGGCTATCCGCTGGCCGGCGGTGAGCTGGAGCTCGCCTGCGACCTCGTCTCGTCCCGCATCGCCTGGCTCGACCTCGTGTCCGGGCCGGGCGATGCGTCGTCCGGGCCCCAGGTCGACACGAGCGAGGTGGCGGACGGCTCCGAGGCTGGGCTGCAGGCGCTGGACGCCTGGCGCGAGCGGGTGGACGGCGGCTGGGCGCGGGCGTACGGCCATCGGCAGCCGCCGCACGTCGCCGCCACGTTCGTCCTCGGGTGGTACCTCGACGCCCTCGCCCACCCCGCGGCCTACGCCGCCGCGATCGGTCCCTGGGTGCTCGACGTCTCCCCGGGAGCGGTGGTGATCGAGCCGCACCCGACGCAGGGCTATCCCGCTCGCGTCCGCCTCTCCGCGACGGCCGGGCACCAGACGGTGGCCTCGCAGCCGGTGCGCCTCCGGCGGGCCGAGGAGTCCTACCGGCGCCACGCCGAGCCCGTCGCCGGCTCGTATGCCGCGCCCGGCGTCAAGATGTCGAGCCGTCAGCGGCTGGGGATGGTCGACGACCTGTGGCACGTCGCGACGGAGCGTGCCGCCGCCGCTGCGGGCAGCCCGCTGCTCGCCCGCGCGGGCGACGGCACCCGGGACTGGCTGCGAGCGTCCTGCTGCTTCATCTACGCTCTCCCGGGAGCCAGCACCTGCTCCACCTGTCCCCGTCGCGCCCGCGCGACCCGCTCGGCCCGGCGCCCCCTCGCGCCGTGAGGAGTTCCATGTCCGTCCCGACCCACCCCGACGGCCGAGCCGACGGTCAGGCCTCCGACCAGACTTCCGACCTCGAGCAGGTGGTCGAGCTCGAGATGAAGCTCCTGGACCCCAACATGCGCGGGGACGTCGACGGCGTCCAGCCGCTCCTGCACGACTACTACGCGGAGTACGCCGCCAGCGGCCAGGTCTACGACCGCCGCACCGCGCTCCAGGCCCCGGTCGAGGACTCGACGAGCTCGCTGACCGTCGACCGGCTCGAGGCGGAGCTGCTGGCGCCCGGGGTGGTCCTCGTGACCTACCGCGCGCACCGATCGTCCCGCGCGTCCTGGCGCTCCTCCGTGTGGCTGCAGACCGAGCACGGCTGGCAGCTGCGCCACCAGCAGGCCACCCCGATCCGCGACTGAGGGCGCGGCGCGCCCCGGCTCGATCCACCGCCCGCTAGGGTCGGTCCATGCTGCTGGCAGAGATCACCGGCCTCTTCACCGGGGTGCTGATGCTCCTCGCGGTCGGGCTCCTCGTGCTCCGGCGCGAGTCCGGCTGGTGGGCCCTCGGCCTGGTCGCCGTCGTCGCGCTGGTCCGGATCCTCGCCGGGCTCGGGTCCTCCTTCGACCTCGCCCGGGACGTGCGGCACACCTTGCCGCTCGCGCTCCTCACCCTCGGGCTGGGTGCCATCGCCGTGCACGGGACGCGTCAGTGGGGCGCCGACGCCCGGACGGCGTCCGGACGGGGTGTCCTGCCCGAGACGCCCGACCGACGGACCCGCACGCGTCTCGTCGCGGTCGCGGTCGTCGCCCTGGTCGTCCTCGTCGTGGTGCCCGGCCTCGTCGAGACCGTCACCCTCGCTGCGGGGCCGGGCATGTTCCTGGCCGTCGTCTGCACGACCCTCACCTCCACGGCCACCCTCGTCGGGCTGGCCGCCCTCGCCGAGCGCTGGCGGGCGGGCTTCGCGCTGCTCGGAGCCGCCGGCGCCGTGCAGCCGGTGCTGGTCGTCGTTCTGGCGGTCGCCGCCACGCGCATCACCGACGGCGGGGGCTACACCACCTCCGCCATCGCCTCCCAGGCCGCCCCCGGCGGGGTGCAGAGCCTGCTCATGGTCGCCCTGGCGGTGTGGGGCTGGCGCGCCTGGTCGCGGCTCCCCGGCCGTGAGGCCGGGCGTCCGGCATACGGCCAGGTCGCCCACGGCGCCGATCCCGTCCGCTGAGGGCGAACACACCGGCCCCTGAGCACGGAACACCACGCACGTCGGTGGCGTTGACACCGTCAAGTCCCGCGCCGTACGGCGGGACGTGCCCGGCGGTGCGTCCCATCACGCACGGTCTGCCGGGAGGCGCAGATAGCATCGAGGCATCTCGATAGCGAGGAGACAACCCAGATGTTCGAACGGTTCACCGACCGGGCCCGACGAGTCGTGGTGCTCGCGCAAGAAGAAGCGCGCATGCTCAACCACAACTACATCGGGACGGAGCACATCCTGCTCGGCCTGATCCACGAGGGCGAGGGCGTGGCCGCCAAGGCTCTCGAGAGCCTCGGCATCTCCCTCGAGGCCGTGCGCGAGCAGGTCCAGGACATCATCGGCCAGGGCCAGCAGGCCCCCACCGGCCACATCCCCTTCACGCCGCGCGCCAAGAAGGTCCTCGAGCTCTCCCTGCGCGAGGCGCTGCAGCTCGGCCACTCCTACATCGGCACCGAGCACATCCTGCTGGGCCTGATCCGCGAGGGCGAGGGCGTGGCGGCGCAGGTGCTGGTCAAGCTCGGCGCCGACCTCAACCGCGTGCGCCAGACCGTCATCCAGCTGCTGTCGGGCTACCAGGGCAAGGAGACCGCCGGGGCCGGCGTCGGCGGCTCGACCACCGGCGCCCAGGAGGGCACCCCGGCCGGCTCGCTGGTCCTCGACCAGTTCGGCCGCAACCTCACGCAGGCCGCCCGCGACGGCAAGCTCGACCCCGTCATCGGGCGCGCCAAGGAGATCGAGCGGGTCATGCAGGTGCTGTCCCGCCGCACCAAGAACAACCCCGTCCTCATCGGCGAGCCCGGCGTCGGCAAGACCGCCGTGGTCGAGGGCCTGGCCCAGGACATCGTGCGCGGCGACGTGCCCGAGACCCTCAAGGACAAGCAGGTCTACACCCTCGACCTCGGTGCCCTGGTCGCTGGTTCGCGCTACCGCGGTGACTTCGAGGAGCGCCTCAAGAAGGTCCTCAAGGAGATCCGCACCCGCGGCGACATCGTGCTGTTCATCGACGAGATCCACACCCTCGTCGGTGCCGGCGCGGCCGAGGGCGCGATCGACGCCGCCAGCATCCTCAAGCCCATGCTGGCGCGCGGGGAGCTGCAGGTCATCGGCGCGACCACCCTCGACGAGTACCGCAAGCACATCGAGAAGGACGCGGCCCTCGAGCGCCGCTTCCAGCCGATCCAGGTGGCCGAGCCGACGCTCGCGCACACCATCGAGATCCTCAAGGGCCTGCGCGACCGCTACGAGGCGCACCACCGCGTGTCCATCACGGACACCGCCCTCGCCGCGGCCGCCAACCTGGCCGACCGCTACATCAACGACCGGTTCCTGCCCGACAAGGCGATCGACCTGATCGACGAGGCGGGTGCGCGCCTGCGCATCAAGCGCATGACCGCCCCGCCGGAGCTGCGAGAGTTCGACGACAAGATCGCCGACGTGCGCCGCGAGAAGGAAGCCGCCATCGACGGCCAGGACTTCGAGAAGGCCGCCGCCCTGCGCGACGACGAGCGCAAGCTCGTCGAGGCCAAGGCCGAGCGCGAGCAGCAGTGGAAGTCCGGGGACATGGACGTCGTCGCCGAGGTGACCGACGAGCTGATCGCCGAGGTCCTCGCGGCCTCGACCGGCATCCCGGTGTTCAAGCTCACCGAGGAGGAGTCCGCGCGGCTGCTCCACATGGAGGACGAGCTGCACAAGCGCATCGTCGGCATGGACGACGCCATCAAGGCGCTGTCCCAGGCGATCCGCCGCACCCGCGCCGGGCTCAAGGACCCCCGCCGTCCCGGTGGGTCGTTCATCTTCGCCGGCCCCACGGGCGTCGGCAAGACCGAACTCGCCAAGGCGCTCGCCGAGTTCCTCTTCGGCGACGAGGACAGCCTCATCCAGCTCGACATGTCCGAGTTCGGCGAGAAGCACACGGCCTCGCGGCTGTTCGGCTCGCCCCCCGGCTACGTCGGCTACGAGGAGGGCGGCCAGCTCACCGAGAAGGTCCGCCGCAAGCCGTTCTCCGTCGTGCTGTTCGACGAGGTCGAGAAGGCCCACCCCGACATCTTCAACTCCCTGCTGCAGATCCTGGAGGACGGCCGCCTGACCGACTCCCAGGGCCGGGTCGTGGACTTCAAGAACACCGTCATCATCATGACCACCAACCTCGGCACCCGGGACATCTCCAAGGGCGTCTCGCTCGGCTTCACCGCCGGCAACGACAGCTCGACGAGCTACGACCGGATGAAGTCCAAGGTCTCCGAGGAGCTCAAGCAGCACTTCCGCCCCGAGTTCCTCAACCGCGTGGACGACGTCATCGTCTTCCCGCAGCTCACCAAGGACGAGATCGTCCAGATCGTCGACCTGTTCATCGCCCGCCTCGACACGCGGCTCAAGGACCGGGACATGGGCATCGAGCTCACGCCCGCGGCCAAGGAGCTGCTGGCCAAGCAGGGCTACGACCCGGTCATGGGCGCCCGCCCGCTGCGCCGCACCATCCAGCGCAACATCGAGGACGTCCTGTCGGAGAAGATCCTCTACGGCGAGATTGGGGCTGGCGAGATCATCCTCGTCGACACCGACGGCGCCGACAAGGACGCCCAGTTCACCTTCAAGGGCACCAAGGGCTCCGACGTCCCCGACCTGCCGCCGCTCGACGTGGCGCTCGACGGCGGTCACGACCGCGGCGAGAGCACCGGCACCGAGGGCTGACCGTCCCGGCACCGGGATCGCGCAGCGCCGCCTGCGTCCCGGGTCGAGGCAGCACACCGGCGAGGGCCGGCCACCCACCGAGGTGGCCGGCCCTCGGCATACCCGCGAGGTAGGCCGGAAGCGCTCTCCACCGCACCGAGCGGTCACGACGTCTCGCGACACGCCGTGCCTCACCGCATGCGCGTCCTCTCGGCCTTGCCGGCGGCGGGTCCGCGGCGCCCCCAAGCCCCGCGTCCCGGTCCAGAGGGTGACGAGCCACGGCGCCGAGCCGGCCGGAGGTCTAGGTTGGCTCGGATGAGCGAGGCAACGCAGCGGGGAGACGTCGTGGGGGCGCCGGACGCGAGCGAGGTGACCGTCGTGGTGCGCCGGGCGCGCACCAGCGACGTCGACGCCATCCGCCGCCTCGTCCAGGTCTACGCCGAGCGCCGCATCCTGCTCGCCAAGGACTCCGTCGCCTACTACGAGTCGGTGCAGCAGTTCCGGGTCGCCGAGATCGACGGCGTCGTCGTGGGCTGCGGTGCGCTGCACGTGTTCTGGGAGGACGTGGCCGAGGTCCGCACCCTCGCCGTCGCCGAGGAGGCGGCCGGGCACGGGATCGGCGGCCGCCTCGTCACGGCCTTGCTCACCGACGCCCGCGACCTCGGGGTCTCGCGGGTCTTCTGCCTGACCTTCGAGGTCGACTTCTTCGCGCGCTACGGCTTCCGCGTCATCGAGGGCGCCCCCGTCACGCACGAGGTGTTCGCCGAGCTGGTGCGCTCCTACGACGCCGGCACCGCGGAGTTCCTCGACCTCGACCGGGTCAAGCCCAACACCCTCGGCAACATCCGGATGCTCGTCGACCTCTGAGCTCCGCCGACGGCGATCTTCGCGTCGGCAAGAAGTGACCCGTCGGGGCGCGTGGATGGGTCCAACCGCCCTGGTGAGGGCTCGAGCTGCCCTGGCGGGTCAGTTTCGGGTGCGTG
>NZ_DCYC01000068.1:0-26883 GCF_002330965.1 Arsenicicoccus sp. UBA2120 | reverse complement strand
GTTGGTGTCCGAGGCCAGGCGTCCCGCCGCGTCGTAGGCGTACGTGATCGCCCGCCCCGCCGAATCAGTCAGCTTGGTGATCCGCTTGGCCGCGTCGTACGTGAACGTCGACGTGCGGCCCGCCGCGTCGACGACGCTCTGGATCTGTGTGGTCGACCCGTAGTAGAACTTCAGGCCGACCCCGTTGCGGTCGTTGTGCTGGATCAAGTACCCGCCCGCGGTGAACTTCAGCGTCTCTCCGGTGCCGTTGGTACGCACCGACCAGGACCCGTCCGCGTTCTTGATCAGCTTCGCGTTCACGCCCGTCGGCGCCGTCCACGTCGACCCCGACCCGGTGAACGTGGCCCGGAACCCCGACGGGCCCCGGAACACGACCGTGGAGGTCCCGACCTCCAGGCCCACGTCATGCCCACCCGACAGGGACCACTTGCCACCAAACGCGCCCGTGCGCGTGGCCAGGCCGTTGTAGAACCGGTCCCAGCTCGTCCCGATCCCCGGCCCGTTGAACTTCAAGTCCGTCGACCGGACCACCAGATTCCCGTTGGCCACGTTCACCGCGACCGACAGCCCCTCGCGGATCTTGAACTCCTCCATTCCCGTAGTGCCCCTGCACCCCCAGACCCGGCGCCGCGACAGCCTCGTCCGGGTCCACCGCCGCGACCCGCTCCGGCGCAGCCACGTGAGGAGCCGCACGTCCACCCGTGGCCTGCACCACACTCTCGAGACCATCACCGCTGCCCTCGTACGTCCACCGCGCCGACGGCGGCGGGACCATCCCCACTGCACCCCTGCGCACCTGACCCGGCGCGCTCCAGCGGCTCTTGGCGACCTTGTCCTTCACCCACCCCGGCGCCTCCGGGTGGGTCGGGGCCTTCTTGCCCTTGTCCCCCGGGTTCGGGCCCACTTTCGACCTCGAATGCCCCGGGGATGGCGGCTTCGGATCCGCCCCCACAGCCCCGGCGGTACCACCCAACGACGTCGCGACCAACGACACCGTCGCAGCAGTCACCAGCACCGACTTCCGAGTACGACCCGTCCACGATGACGAACCAGCCATAACGAGCTCCTCAGGCTTAGACACGCTCAGTGATCACGCAGAACCTGTGTGTCACTGCAACGTGCGCCTCGCACCAGGCCACGTCAACCAGGGTAAACGAAGAATCACCCACATGGACCTCACCCCCCCCCGTGGCGGTCACGACAGCTACCGCCGTCCGTGGACGGCCCCTTCACTGCCCCAGGCGGCGCAGCGCGTATCCGACGCCTTGAGCGGTCATCCCGACGGTTCGCCCCATCTCCGCTTTCGTCTGGCCCTGCTCCCACAGCTCCAGGATCTGCGCGTCTCGACCGGCTCTGGCGGCGGCCGCCTCGACGTGATGCTGCTCCATAGCCTTACGGCCAGCCTCCGACAGACACGCGTCGCACTACACGCGCGCCCGGCGCCCGACGGGCCGGCGCAGCGTCGCGGGTGAACGCAGAGATTCCTCGTCACGGGCGGCGCTAGCCGCCTGACGGTCTCGGGCCGCCTATAGCCGCCACCCTGGCGTACCAACCCTCTCCCGCGCGCTCACGGACATCGCTTCGCGCACGCCGGCCGACGTCAAACCGGCGCCGAGAGGCAGCCCGTGACGGAGCTTGTACTCCCGCGCGGTCAACTGGTGCGCGACCTGCACGTGGTAGCCGAGCGCAGCGCGCCGCAGACCGCACTCGAGGCACAGGGCGGCGTCGCCATCATCGTCCAGGAGACCGTATCGGCCGTGGCCAGACGGCGACCCGGGGGCCGGTTGATCATCCGTCAGGCCGCGACCGCGGCGCTTGCGCGAGTAGTGCAGCCGGCACAGGCCCGCCAGCGGCGTGCGTTCCCTCGCACCCGGGCACCGTGCACGAGGTGGCGTGCCGCCCATCGGTGATCTGCCGGGTCTGCTCGGCCGGGAGCTCCACATAGTGCCGCAACGCGTTCCGGACGACGACGCTCCCAGAGACGCCGTCACGGGTGCCGATGGCGGCGATCGCGGCCCACAAGTCATCCGGCACCACGACCGGGCGCTGCCTGCCGATGCGTTTGGCACCTGCGTGATCACCCATCAATCCGCACGTCGCGCACGGAGCGGATCTGCACGCCCGGCACCTCGTGCACCGCCCGCGCCACCACCATCCGCCACCAGCGGGCCGGCACGGGCCGCTCGAACTGCAGCGACTCGACCAGGTCGCTCCACTCGGGGTCGGCCTCGTCGTAGATGGCCAGCCCCGGGTCACGAGCGCCGCGCAGCTCGTCGACGACCCGGCCGACGGCACGGGCGGTGTAGTCCTCCAAGGTTTCGACCTCGGCAGCAACGCTGCCGGGCACGGGTGTGTCCCCGCCAATCCATCGCCACACTGTGCGGGGGCTACGGCGCAATAGTCGATGCCATCCACCTCCGACGCGAACCGGACGCATGCCTACTTGCCTGCTCGTTGTAGCGTCCAGACCCTGCTGGTCGTAGCGCAGGAGCACCCACCGATCGGTGGGTGCCCCTGCACCACAAACGACTACCGGCCGGACCGAGAGGGCGTCACGGACGACGACAGGGTGGTCTCACCCGGGCCGTCCCAGCCCACGAGCGCGGTCGGCGTGCCGACAGCCGGGCGCGTGACCGGCACCCGCACCGCGAGCGTCCCGCGACCGGGCACCTCGACGGTCCGGCGGCCGAGCACGCCAGAGGCGTCCATCAGCGAGACGTGGGCCACGCCGGCGCGCGCCGCACGCACGGTGACCACGGCCTCGCCATACGCCGGTCGCACCGACTCGATCCAGCCACCGGTGCGCAGGGTCGCCGACGGACCACCCGCGAGGGCGACGTTGTCGACGACGGCCTGGGCCACGGACTGCGGCGAGTCGAGCGAGGACAGCGCCTCGAGCGGGATCACCGGCTCCTTGGGCGTGGTCGAGCGACCGGCCGGCGGCACGTAGCCGTCGAGCCGGACCTGGCCCCAGCGGTAGGGGTCGCCCTGCACGCCGCCCCAGACGGACCAGCCGATGCGGGTCTGACCGGTCTTGTCCTGCGTGTCCGAGTCGTAGGGAAGGACGTTGAGCCCCAGGCGCGCCGGGTCGATCGCGGACGGCAGCTCGCTCATCGGGATGGCGACCTCCGCGGTGTAGCCGGTGTAGGGCTCGTTGACCTTGACGGACCACGTCATCCCGGGAGCCGTCGAGGCAGCCGGGCCCTGGTGGTTGTCGGCGTCGCGCAGACCGCACGCCGGCCCCTCCGCGGTGAACGGCAGGATAGCCGCCTTGAAGGTCGTCGACGTGTTCTCCGAGGTGCCGCGCGGGTCGATCGCGATCTCCAGGGAGTCGGTGCGCCAGTGGCGCTTGCAGTCGTTGGTCGCGAGCGCCGTGCCCTTGGTGTCGTCCACGACCTTGGCCGCGACGTAGAGCGTGTCGGCGTCCCAGCTCACCCAGGCCTGGCCGGAGCAGTCGGCGGCCGAGTCGCAGGCCGTGCCCTCCCACACGCGCGAGATGTCCAGGGCCGGTCCGCCGTACTCACCCGGCGTGACGACGCCGTCGAGGGTGGGCCTGGCCTTGGCCGCGACGGTCTGCGGGACGAGCTCGAGCGCCTGCGGGGTGCTGGCCGTGCCCGTCGAGCTGGTCGTCTCGAGGGTGTAGGCGTAGTCGCCTCCGGGCGCGCCCGTCTTGAGGGTCGCGTCGGTGTTGGTCACGGTGAAGGTGACCGTGGCGCTGGCCCCGGGTGCGAGCGGCCCGTAGGCCCGGCCGGCCGGGGCGACGGAGAAGCCTGCCGGGGGCTTGAGGGTCACCTGGCCGGACTGGGTGCTGCTGGAGGAGTTGGTGACCACGACCGGTATGTCGCGCCGCCCGCCGCTGGCCACGGTGAGCACAGGGGCGACGGTGCCGCTCAGCTGGGGCACCTGGGCCTCGCGGGTCCAGGCCTCGAACTGGTCGACCTGGGGCAGCCACTGCTGGTGGGCGGTGACGGCCGGGGCGACGAGGATCGAGCGGTCGACGTAGCCGCTGCCCTGGGCCGACGTGAGGCGCACCGCGAGGCGCGAGCGCGCGCCCGTGGCCGCACCGCTCGGCGCGGTCAGGGTGAAGCGCACCTGCACCGACCTACCGGCCGCCACGCGGGCCGGCACGGTGCCGGCCTGCACCGCCCACCCGGCCGGGAGGACCGGTTGCGCCCGCAGACCCGTGAGGGCCTGCTTGGCCGGAGCGGTCACCGTCAGCGTGCCGGTGACCCGGCCGCCGGGCTGGATGTCGGCCTGGTCGGTGGTGAGGATGGCGCCGGTGCCGAGCGGCAGGGCGCCGGCGGGACGGGTGAGCGCCCCGGCGATGGCGCCGTCGGCGGCCGTCGCGGCGGCGGACCCCGGCTCGGGGATCGGCACCCGCGACTCGATCTGCGTCATAGTGTCGCAGCCGATCTTGGTCGGGTCGGTCGGCACATCGGGGAAGCCGCCCCAGCCCTGGGTGACGTACTGCCGCTGGGCCTCACGCTCCACGGCGGCCCAGGTGCGGCCGTCGGGGGCACGCTCGCCGCCCCACACGCCGTAGACGTCACGCGTCGCGTCCCGCGGCACCAGCGTCGAGCCGCAGGTCGGGCCGGTGGACGAGGTGCCGGCGAAGGACCGGGTCAGCAGCCGCGAAGGCGCCCACGGCTTGAGCCCCTCCTTGGTGATCTGCTCGGGGAAGCGGCCGGGGTCGCCCGCGGCGCGGTAGGCCTCGACGGCGAGGCGCGCGGCCTCCTGGTGGTTGCCGTGGTTGCCCGGCGACGGTGCCGGGTCCATGGTCATCAGCACCTCGGGCCGGGTCTGGCGGATCACCCGGACGGTCCGGGCCAGGGTGTCGTCGTGCCCCCACACCTTGGCGGTGAGCGGCTCGGAGACGGTGTAGTAGAAGTCGACCTTGTCCAGGTTGTAGATGTTGGTGATGCCGGCCTTGCCGACGGCCTTGCGCTCCTCGGCCTCGCGCAGCAGCCCGAGCGCCGGGCCCTCCTCGGGTCCGGCGGCGTTGCCGCCACCCTCCCCGCGCGTGACGGTGACCACGCCGCTCTTCACGCCATACCGCTGGCGCCAGAGCCCGAGCGTGGACAGGGTGCCGGCCTCGTCGTCGGGGTGGGCCCCGACGTAGAGCAGGCCGAGGTCCACCGGGGTGCCGATGGACGTGTCCCGGACCTGCTGGCCGGGGCCGCGGGCGAAGGCCTGGAGGCTGCCGTTGCGAACGTCGGAGCGAGCGTCGGAGCGAGCGTCGGCGTGGTCGTCCGAGGGGGCGGCGACCGCGCTGCCGATGGCCGTGGTGCCGGCCGTGAGGGCTGCCGTGACGGCGGCCAGGGTGGTGAGTGCGGCGCGTCCTCGTCGACGTCCCGCGGGATGTGGTGCCATGCCGTGCTCCTTCTGGGGTTGGAGCCGGACTACTCGCGGACGGCGCCCTCGAGCATCCCGGCGATGAAGTGGCGTTGCAGGAAGAGGTAGGCGATGACCACCGGCAGCGCGACGAGCACGGCACCGGCGGCGAGCAGGGTGAAGCCCTGGGTGTACTGGCCCTGGAAGAACGCGAGGCCGAGCGGCGCGGTGCGCAGCCCGTCGTCGGTGACCATGACCAGCGGGATGAGGAACTCGTTCCACGTCCACATGAAGCTGAGGACGAGCAGGGTGGTGATGGCGGGTCGGGCCAGGGGCACGAGGACCTGCCACAGGATCCGCCAGGTCGAGGCGCCGTCGAGGCGCGCGGCCTCCACGATGGAGCGGCTCGAGGAGCGGAAGTAGGTGCGCAGCCAGAAGGTCCCGAAGGCCACCGACTGCGCGATCTGCGGCAGCACGATCGCCCAGATCGTGTCGGTCAGGCCCAGGCTGCGCAGGTCGAAGTAGAGCGGGACCACGATCGCCTCGGCGGGCATCATGATGCCGAGCAGGAAGACGTAGAAGAGCACCGTCGACCCGCGGAACCGCATGGCGCCCAGGGCATAGCCGGACATGATCGACAGCAGCGTGGCCACCACCACGACGATCAGCGAGACCAGCAGCGAGGTGCGCATGTATGTCGCGAAGTGCCCCACGTCCCAGGCGGTGACGAAGTTGGCGGGCCCGCCGGGAGCGCCCTCGTCATGGCCGAACGCCGCCACGACGATGGTCAGGATGGGATAGAGGGCGAACAGCGAGAACAGCCCGAGGATGACGTAGTTGGCGATCTGCTCGCCGCGGGAGATCCTCATGCGTCACCTCGCTCGACGAGACGGGTGATCAGGAACGAGATGACGAAGATGACGATCGTCAGGCTCACCCCGATCGCGCTGGCGAGACCGACCTGCCCGAGCTCGAAGGCCTGGTGGTAGACCTCGTAGGACGGGACGCTGGTCTGGTTGCCGGGGCCGCCCTTGGTGGTGACGTAGACGAGGTCGAAGGTCTTGAGGGCCGCGATGACCGTGAGCGTCAGCGCGACCGAGATCTCGCCGCGCACGGCGGGCAGGGTGATGGAGAAGAACTCGCGGACCGGGCCGGCGCCGTCGAGGCGGGCGGCCTCGTAGAGCTCCTTGTCGATCTGGCCCATCCCCGCGAGCATGAGCACGGTGACCAGGCCGGTCTCGAACCACGTGCCGACGAAGCCCACCGCGGGCAGCGCCAGGGCGTAGTCGCCGAGCCAGGCCCGGGTCAGGCCGTCCAGGCCGACCGCCTGCAGCAGCGAGTTGAGCGTCCCGTCGGGGGCGTAGATGCGCCGCCACGCCACGGCCACGACGACCATCGCGACGACCTGCGGCAGGAACACGACCGTGCGGAAGAACCCGAGGCCACGGACCTTGGCGCGGTTGAGGATCGCCGCGAGCAGCAGCCCGACGGCGAGCGGGACCACCGCGAAGAAGAGCATGAGCACCAGGGCGTGCGTGAACGCCGCGCGCAGCCCCTCGTCCTGGACGACCTTGACGTAGTTGTCGAGCCCGACCCACGTGCCGAGCGTCAGCCCGTCCCAGTCGTAGAAGGAGATCTGGATCGATCGCACCAAGGGGTAGAGCAGGAACGCGGCGTACACCAGCAACCCGGGGGCGACATACGCCCAGGCGATCGCCCGCGGCTCTCCCGGCGGTCCACCGGACCGTCGGGAGAGCCTGCGGGACGAGGAGCTCGAGGCCATCGATCAGCCCTTGGAGGTGAAGTCCGAGTAGTCCTTCTGGAGCTTCTCGAGGGTCTGGTCGGGGGTGGCCTTCTTGGCGAGCATGTCTTGGAGCGCGGCGCCGATGGTGTCGCTCATCGTGGGCGTCGCCCAGTCGAGGTAGGGCAGCAGGCCGTCGTTCTTGGTCGTCGTGTCGAAGGCCGTGAAGACCTGCTGGCCGAGGGCGTTGGGGGCCTTCTGGGCCGCCGTGTCCACGACCGGCAGGTTCTCGGTCTCGGCGATGACCTTCATCGCCTCGGGGGTGGTGATGTGGTTGATGAACGCCGATGCGGCGTCGGGGTTCTTGGCCTTGTTGGTGATCGCGAAGGGCTGGCCCGAGGCGCCGGTGGTGTAGGTCGTCCCGCCGGCCTGCGCGGGCGGCGGCAGCATGAACTCGACCTTGTCGCCCATGGCCTTGGAGATGTCGGCCTGCAGCCAGGTGCCGGCGATCAGGTAGGCGCCCTGCCCCTTGGTGAAGGCCTGCCAGGCCGGGTCGTAGCCCTGGCCGTTGAAGCCCTGGTTGAGGTAGCCCTTGTCGACCCAGTCGACCAGGGTCGACGCGGCCTTCTTGTTGCCGTCGGAGGTCCACGAGGCGCCGGCGTTGCCGAAGCCGAGCTTGCGGATCTCGTCGGCCTTGACGTTCTGCCCCTGCACGACGCCGAAGACGTGCACGGCCGGCCACTTGTCGAGGTTGCCCAGCATCAGCGGCACCTCGCCCTTGCCCTTGAGCGTTGCCAGCGAGGACTCGAAGCCCGCCCAGTCGGTGGGCTTCTGGACGCCGGCCTTGGCGAGCTTGTCCTTGTTGACGTAGACGCCGACGACCTCGCCGACCTGCGGCAGGCCGTAGAGGTTGCCGGAGCCGAAGGTCTTGGCGTCCGGCGAGTAGGAGACGACCGAGCGCAGCGACTGGCTGTAGCGCTTGTCCCAGCCGTAGGCCTTCATCCACGGGTCGAGCGGGATCAGCTGACCCGCCTTGACGAACTGGCCCATCTGCGAGCGCGTGTTGTTGGCCTGCACGATGTCGGGGGCGTCGTTGCCGGACAGGGCCAGGCGCAGCGTCTTGGACAGGTCGTCGAACGACCGGGAGACGCGCTTGATCTTGATGTTGGGGTACTTCGCCTGGAAGCTCGCGACGTTCTTGGTCATCTGGGCGTTGCCGCCGCCGCGGACCTCCTGGTCCCACACCGTGAGGGTGACGTCGCCGAGCTGGGCGGCGTCGGTCTTGACCGCGCGCTCGGTGCTCTGGGACGACGCCGTGCTCCCGCCGGAGCCGGACGAGCCCGGTGCGCAGGCCGCGAGGGCCGTCCCGGCGACCGCGACCACGGCCGCACATGCCTTGCGATTCATGCTGACTCCTTCGAGAGGGCCGCGGTCACACGTCGGACCGTCGGGCAATGGTGGCAGCCGCCCGACGGACCGCGCTCGGCGGGACGTCGGGGACCAGGTCGTCCAGGAACGAGTATCGACGCAGCACGGCCTTGTGCAGCGCCGTGGGCGACGGGGACTGGCGCTGGGCGTGCCACCAGTCCGCGATGTCGCCCCACCCGGGGGCGGCGAGGGAGCCGCCGAACTGCTGGACCGCGAGCGCGGAGCACAGGGCGGCGAAGGCGAGGCGGTCGTCGAGACGCCAGCCGGCGAGGGTGCCGAGGGACAGGGCCGCGCAGAAGACGTCCCCGGCGCCCGTCGGGTCGATGGACTCGACCCGCAGGGCGGGGACCGTGGCCTCCTCCCCGGTGGAGCCGTCGATGGCGAGCGCGCCGTGGGCGCCGTTGGTGACGACGGCCAGCGGCACCCGGTCGGCCAGGGCGTAGAGCGCGTCGTAGGGGGTGTCCGTGCGGGTGTAGGCCATCGCCTCGACGACGTTGGGCGTGAACGCGTGGCAGCGGTCGAGGGGGTCCAGGACCCTGGGGTCCCAGGCGCCGGTGCCGTCGAAGCCGACGTCGGCGAAGAGCAGCGACCCCTGCTCGCGGGCCTTGTCGATCCACAGCAGCTCGTCCGAGTCGTCGGCCGAGGGCAGGTCGAAGAGCACGGACCGGCTGCGGGGCGGGGTGCCGATGAGGTCGTTGGCCGACATGGGGGCGTCGTGGCCGTGGGTGATCATCCGCCGGTCGCCCTCGTGCGAGACCGAGACCGTCACCGGGGTGTGCCAGTGCTCGAACCGGCGGGACCGGCTGAGGTCGACCCCCTCCTGGTCCTGCAGCGTGCTCCACAGGAAGTCGCCGTAGGCGTCGTCGCCGAAGGCCGCCGACAGGCCCGTCCGCAGGCCGAGGCGGGCGCTCGCCACCGCCAGGTTGGCCGACCCGCCCGGGCACGAGCCCATCCCGTCGGCCCAGATCTCCTCGCCCCCGGCGGGGATGCGGCTGAGCCCGCTGAAGATGATGTCGAGGAAGACCATCCCGTGCAGCATGACGTCGATCACGGGTTCGCCCGGGTGGCGGACGTCCGCGAGCGGGTCGAAGGACGTGCCGGTGGGACCGGTCTGGCCAGTCACGTGTCTGCCTCGCTGTCTGCCTCGCGTCGCTGAAAGGACCAATCGGACGATGGGTCACATGATCGTCCGGGGTGGGCAGGGAATGCAAGCAAAAACGCGCACTCGTTGCACGATCGTGCTCGCTGTTGCGTGGTTGTGAGCGCTAGTCTGGGCGGGTGAAGCAGCTGCGCCAGGCCGCCCTGATGCGCCACCTGCGCGCCCACGGCCTGACCACAATCGACGACCTCGCGTCGCGGGCGGGCGCGAGCCACGCCACGGTCCGTCGCGACCTGGCCGAGCTCGAGCGTGCGGGGCGGCTCGTCCGCGTCCACGGCGGAGCCCAGCTACCCCCCGACGACCTGGCTCGCGACGAGCCCGTGCCCTTCGAGCGGGTGGCGACCCATGAGCTCCGGCCCAAGCACGCCATCGCCCGGCGCGCGGCGCGGCTGGTCTCTGACGGCGACGTCGTGCTCCTCGACATCGGGACGACCACGATGCTGCTGGCCCGCGAGCTGCGCGGCCGCCGCATCACCGTCATCACGAGCTCGCTCGCCGTCCTCGACGAGCTGCGGCACGACCGCACCGTCGAGCTCGTGCTCCTGGGCGGCACCGTGCGGCGGACCTATCACTCGCTGGTGGGCGTCCTGACCGAGGACGCGCTGCGCCAGGTCCGGGCCACCACGGCCTTCCTCGGCACGAGCGGCATCACGGCCGACGGCGACGTCCTCGACACCACCCTCGTCGAGGTCCCGGTCAAGCGGGCCATGATGCGTTGCGCCGACCGCGTCGTGCTGCTCGCCGACCACGGCAAGCTGCCCGGGCACGGCACCCTGCGCGTGTGCGGGGCGGACGGCATACACACCCTGGTGACGGACGACAAGGCCGACCCGCAGGTGCTCGCCACCCTCGCGGAGCTCGGCACGGAGGTGATCACGGCATGAGACTGACCATCCTGGGCGGTGGGGGATTTCGCGTCCCCCTGGTCTATGGCGCGCTGCTCGGCGACCGGCACGAGCGCCGCGTCGACGAGCTGGTGCTGCACGACGTCGACGCCGGCCGGCTCGGGGTGATCGAGCGGGTGCTGCGGCAGATGGCGGCGGGTCGTCCCGACGCGCCGACGGTCACCGCGACCACCTCGCTGGACGAGGCGCTGGAGGGCACGGACTTCGTGTTCTCCGCGATCCGCGTCGGCGGGCTCGAGGGACGCACCTGCGACGAACGGGTGGCGCTGGACCTCGGCGTGCTCGGGCAGGAGACCACCGGGCCGGGCGGGCTCGCCTACGGGCTGCGGACGCTCCCGGTGGCGCTCGACATCGCCTCCCGGGTGGCGCGGCTGGCGCCGGACGCGTGGTTCATCAACTTCACCAACCCCGCCGGCATGATCACGCAGGCCATGCAGACCGTCCTCGGCGACCGGGTGATGGGCATCTGCGACTCGCCGCTCGGGCTGGGGCGACGTGCTGCCCACGCGCTCGGGCTGCCCGGCGACGCAACGCGATTCGGCTACTCCGGGCTGAATCACTGTGGCTGGCTGCAGACCCTGGTGCACGACGGGCGAGATGTGCTGCCCTCCTTGCTCGCCCAGCCCGAGCTGCTGCTGTCGACCGAGGAGGGGCGACTCTTCGGCCCCGAGTGGCTGCAGGCGATCGGCGCCATCCCCAACGAGTACCTCTACTACTACTACTTCACCCGCGAGGCGGTCGCCGGGATCCGTGGGTCGGCCGAGACGCGCGGCGAGTACCTCCTGCGCTCGCAGGCGGACTTCTATCGCGCCGTGGGGGACTCGCCGGAGCAGGCGCACGAGCTGTGGGTGCGGACCCGGCGCGAGCGGGACGAGACCTACATGGCCGAGGCGCGGGAGGAGGGCGAGGAGCGCGACGCCACCGACGTGGCGGGCGGGGGCTACGAGGGCGTGGCGCTGGCGCTGATGGCCGCGATCGCCCGCAACGAGCGCGCGTCCATGCTGCTCAACGTGCGCAACGGCACCGCCCTGCCCGGGCTGCCGGCCGACGCGGTCGTCGAGGTGCCCTGCATCGTGGACTCGTCCGGGCCGCAGCCGCTCTCGGCCGTGCCCCTGACAGGGCACCCGCTGGGGCTCGTGCAGCAGGTCAAGGCGGTGGAGTCGCTGACGATCCGGGCGGCGCAGGAGGGCTCGGAGTCGTTGGCGCTGCAGGCCTTTGCGCTGCACCCGCTGGTCGACTCGGTCGTGACGGCGCGCCTGCTGCTCACGGGCTATCGCGAGCGGATCCCGGCGCTGGACGCCGTCTTCCGCTGACCTCCCCGACAGCCCCACGATCGTGAGTGTTTGGTCCAAAAACCTTGGAGGAAACACTCACGTTGTCGGGGGCTCGGGGGCTCTGGGCTGCAGCGGCTTTGGGGGCTCTGGGGCTGATCAGGTCGTGGACCGTATGACGAGCCGCGGGGGCACGACGACTGACGCCTCACCGGCCGACCGCCCCTCGGCGCGGGACAGCGCCAGCCGCAGCGCCTCCTCGGCCAGGCGTGCCGGCTCCTGCGACACCGTCGTGACGTCGATGCTCGACAGCGCCCCCAGCCGCGTGTCGTCGTAGCCCGCCACCGCCAGCCCCTCCGGCACCGCCACCCCGGCCGACCGCAGCGTCAGCAGCAGCCCGGTCGCGATCATGTCGTTGTGGGCGAGCACCGCCGACGGGGGTGCGTGGCGTGCCAGCAGCGTGGTCGCCGCTCGCACACCGGCGTCCTCGCTGGGATCCCCTGGCAGCACGTCGATCTCGCGCTCGAGCCCGTGCGCGCGCATCGCCCGGCGATAGCCCTCGCGCCGCGTCGCACCCATCGCGGCATCCCCGCCGTCGACGAAGCTGATCGTGCGGTGACCCCGCTCGAGCAGGTGACCCACGAGCAGCGCCATACCGGCGTCGTCGTCCGCCCGCACCGTGTCGACCCCCGGCGCCGTCAGGTCGGAGCCGACCAGGACGGTCGGCTGCTGGGACCCGAGCTCGGCCAGGGTGGCCGCGTCGACGTCGGGGCTGACCAGGAGCACCGCGTCGCACCGCTCGTGGCGGAGGCTGTCGACCGCGGCGGCGACGTCACGACCGGGCGTCGTCGCGCTGAGGACGAGGTCGAGGCCCTGGCCGGCTGCGGCGTCATACAGGCTCTCGACCAGGGCCGCGTGAAAGGTCTGGTGCAGCCCGAAGGTCACCCCGACCACCCGGCTGCGCCGCTCGCGCAGCCCACGGGCGCGCCGATCCGGCTGGTAGCCAAGGCGATCCGCCGCGGCCAGGACCAGGCTGCGGGTCGCGTCGGACACGCCCGGCTCCCCGCGCAGGGCCACGGAGACGGAGGAGACGGAGATCCCCGTCTCGCGGGCGACGTCGACGATGGTCACGCGTCCGGCTGCCACGAGCCCTCCTCATCATGTCCTGACAATCTGTTGACAGGCCTGTGGTGGGGGCCTAGCATTGACTCTACCGGAACGTTCCGGTTCGGTGAATCGACCGGCCGCAGATGCAGAGAGGCATCACCATGACCGACCGCACGAAGCCCCTGTCCGTCGCCGTCATCGGCGCAGGGATGGCCGGGCGCAGCCACGCCAACGGCTGGCGCATGGCCACCACGATGTTCGACCTCGAAGGGTTGCCGCCGGTGCGGCTCGCCGCCATCGCCGACGCCAACCTCCCGCTCGCCGAGGACTGCGCGCGGCGCTACGGCTACGACAAGGCCGTGGGCAGCTGGCAGGAGATCGTCGACGACCCCGACATCGACATCGTCTCGATCGTCGTCGGCAACGACCTGCACCGCCCGATCGCCGAGGCCCTGGTGCGCGCCGGCAAGCACGTGTTCTGCGAGAAGCCGCTGGCCGGCACGCTCGAGGACGGGCGCGCCATGGCCGAGCTCGAGCAGGGCGCCGCGCGCGAGGCGGGCGTCGTGACCGGCGTCGGCTTCACCTATCGCCGCAACCCCGCCATGGCCCGCGTCGCCCAGCACGTCGCGGACGGCGACCTGGGGCCGCTGTCGCTGGTCGAGGGTCGCTACGACTGCGACTACGCGTGCGACCCGAGCGGTCCCCTGACCTGGCGCTTCACCGGTCCGCTGGGCAGCGGGGCCCTCGCGGACGTCGGCGCCCACCTGATCGACCTGGCCGAATTCGTCTGCGGGCCCATCGAGTCCGTCGCCGGCGGCACCCTGTCGACCCTCGTCGCCGAGCGCCCCAAGCCCCTCGGCTTCGTCGTCGGCCACGGCGCCGCGCCGGTCTCGAACGAGACGGGCGCGGTCACCAACGAGGACACCGCGACGTTCACGGCGCGCTTCGCGAACGGCGTGGCCGCGACGCTCGCCTGCTCGCGCACGGCGTTCGGGATGCCCAACGGCCTGCGGCTCGAGGTCTACGGCCTGCAGGGGCGCGCGGCGGTCGACTGGCACCGCCCCGCCGAGTACACCTACGACGACGAGCAGCCCGACGCCACCACCCGCGGCGAGCGCCGCATCATCGCCGGCCCCCACCTGCCGTACTTCAACGGTGGCTACCCGATGCAGGCCGCCGGCAACGGGGGCGGCAACGCCGAGATGTTCGCCTACGAGTGCCGCGCCTTCCTCGACCAGGTGGCGGGCCTGGACCACGGCACGCCGCCCAACGCGTCGTTCACCGATGCCTATCGCACGATGCTCGTCGTCGACGCCGTCGTGCGGTCCCACCAGTCCGGCGGCGCCTCCGTCGCCGTCGCCGCCCACGGAAGCGAGCTCTGACCATGAAGTTCGGCGCCTACACCGCCTGCCTGGCCGACCAGTCCCTCCCCGAGATGCTCGACACGCTGCGCGGTCTCGGACTGACGTCGGTCGAGGTCAACTCCGGCGGCTTCATCCCCGCCCCGCACCTCCACGTCGACGGGCTGCTCGCCTCGGCCTCGGCCCGCGAGGACTACCTCGGGGTGTATGCCGACAAGGGCATGGAGCTCACCGCCCTCAACTGCAACGGGAACCCGTTGTCCCCCAACGCGTCCGACGGGCCCAAGCACGCGTCGGACGTGCGCCGGTCGATCGAGCTGGCCGCGGCGCTGGGCGTCAAGCACGTGATCACGATGTCCGGCCTGCCCGGCGCCGAGCCCGGCGCGACGCTCCCCACCTGGGTCGTCAACGCCTGGCACGGCCAGGACCAGCAGATCCTCGCCCACCAGTGGCCGATCGCCGTGGAGTTCTGGAAGGAGATCGACCAGCTCGCCCGCGACCACGACGTGCGCGTCGCCCTCGAGCTGCACCCGCGCAACCTGGTCTTCAACACCACGACCTACCAGCGGCTGCTGGAGGAGACCGGCGCCACGAACATCGGTGTGGAGATGGACACCTCGCACCTGATGTGGCAGCAGATGGACGTCCCCACGGTGATCCGCACGCTCGGCGACCGCATCTTCTTCGCCGCCGCCAAGGACATCGCGCTGTTCGACGGCGTCAAGACCAAGGGCGTGCTCGACGTCGACTTCGGCGTCGTCCCGCCCGAGGCGGAGGGCAAGGTGCCCGTCGGCTACCACCACTGGTGCGCCTCCTGGCCGCAGGACCCCGCGTGGCGGTTCGTGGCGGTCGGCGTCGGTCACGACGTGGACTACTGGGTCGAGGTGCTGCGCGCGCTCAAGGAGGTCGACGAGGACATGGTGATCAACATCGAGCACGAGGACGCCGCCATGTCGACGATGGACGGCCTGCGTATGGCGGCCTCCACCCTCCTCGAGGCCGCCGCCCGCGCCTGAGCTCGCCCCACCCGCCCACCAGGATCGTGAGTGTTTTCTCCAACATTCTTGGACCAAACACTCACGATCTTGGGGGTGGGGTGCCCGCCGCGGCGTGCGGCGCCGGCGAGGGGACGCGTATGTCGCGCTGCCCAGCGTGTCGCGTGACTTTGCGACCCCTCGACGACGGGCAGGGCGCGGCGACCGCCGTCAGAGCAGGGCGAGCTGCACCGCGCTGACGGCCACGAACGCGGTCACGATCCGCGCGAACCACACCTGGTCGATGCGCGCCACGACCCGGCGCCCGGCCCAGGCGCCCAGCAGCACCACGGGCGCGAGCAGCGGCAGCAGGACGAGGCCCCGCCCGGTCACCAGCCCCAGCCCCACCATGAACGGCAGCTTGACGAGGTTGACCGCGAGGAAGAACCACGCGGTGGTGCCGAGGAACGTCCACTTCTCGTAGTTCTCGCGCAGGAGATAGAGATTCATGGCGGGCCCGCCGGCGTTGGCCACCATCGTCGTGAAGCCGGCGAGGGCGCCATACGCGCGACCGGCAGCACGAGAACCCTTGCCCGACACGGGTCGTCGCGTCGTCCACAGCTGAATTCCCAGCAGCACCAGCAGGATCACCCCGATCGTGCGCCGCAGGACCAGGTCGTCCACGAGCGCCAGGAAGGCGACGCCGAGCCCCACACCGAGCAGCACCGGCAGGACGAGACGCAGCAGCAGCGCCCGATCGACCGTGTGCCGGTAGGCCCGCGTGGCCACCAGGTCGCCGACCAGCAGGAGCAGCAGGAGCGTCCCGGTCGACTCCTTGGCCGGCAGCGCGAGGGCGAACAGCCCGACCGCCACCATCGCGGCGCCGCCGATCGCCGTCTTGGAGAAGCCGACGACGAGGGCACCGGCCGCCAGCAGCGACCACGCGAGGAGGCTGAGCTCCGGCATACGACCTCCTGCTCCGGTCAGAGGTGGTGGCGCTGGGCCTTCTTCTCCTCGGCGTACTCGGCGTAGGCCTGCTGCGTGGACTCCAGCTCGGACACCTCCGAGACCGGCACGTCCCACCAGGCGTGCCCGGGCGGGTTGGGGCCGTAGAGGTTGGTCTCGATGTAGAGCACGACCGGCCCGTCCGCCGCCGCGGCCGTGGCGTAGCTCGCACGGAACTCCTCGATCCCGTTGCAGCGCAGCACGTCCGCGCCCCAGGAGGCGGCGTTGGCGGCGAGGTCGAAGGGCACCTTCTCGCCGTCGAGGCGCCCGGACTCGCGGTTGCGCATGCGGTACTTCGTGCCGAAGCGCTGCGACCCGCGCGACTCCGAGAGCGCCCCGATCGACGCGAAGCCGTGGTTCTGCAGGAGCACGACGATGACCTTGAGCCCCTCCGAGACGATGGTCGCGAGCTCCATCGGCATCATCTGGTAGGTCCCGTCGCCGACGATCGCCACGACCTGCCGGTCCTCGTGGCCGTCGCTGTCGAGGGCGAGCCGCACGCCCATCGCCGCCGGGATCTCGTAGCCCATGCAGGAGTAGGCGTACTCCAGGTGGTACTGCTCGGGGGTCTTCGCGCGCCACAGGGCCTGCAGGTCGCCGGGCATCGAGCCGGCCGCGTTGATCACGACGTCGCGCTCGCCCATGAGCTCGTTGAGCGCGCCGAACACCTCGGTCTGCGCCGGGAGCGGCTGGTTGTCGCGGTGGTAGCACTCGTCGATGACCTGGTCCCACTCGGCCCACAGGTCGGCGGCGTGCTGCTGGTATGCCGGATCGGTGGTCCAGCCCTCGAGGGCTCCCTGGAGCGCGGTCAGCGTCTCGCGCGCGTCCGCGACCACCATCGTCGCGCTGTGCTTGGCGGCGTCGAAGGCCATGACGTTGACGTTGACGAATCGCACGTCGTCCGCGGCGAACACGGTGTGCGACGCCGTCGTGAAGTCGCTGTAGCGCGTCCCCACCCCGATCACCAGGTCGGCCTCGCGGGCGAGGGTGTTGGCGGCACTGTTTCCCGTGGAACCAACGCCGCCGACGGACAGCGGGTGGTCCCAGTTGATGGCGCCCTTGCCGGCCTGCGTGTCGGCGACGGGGATGCCGGTCGCGGTGGCGAAGGCCCGCAGCACCTCGCTCGCCCCGCTGTAGATCGCGCCGCCGCCGGCCACCAGCAGCGGACGCTTCGACGCCTTGATGGCCTCGACCGCGCGCTGCAGGGCGGCGGGCTCGGGCACGGGACGCGCGACGTGCCACACGCGCTTCGCGAAGAGCTCGACCGGCCAGTCGAAGGCCTCGGCCTGGATGTCCTGCGGCAGGCAGATCGTCACCGCGCCCGTCTCGGCGGGGTCGGTGAGCACCCGCATGGCGGCGAGCAGGCTCGGGATGAGCTGCTCGGGCCGGTTGATGCGATCCCAGAAGCGGCTGACCGGCTTGAACGCGTCGTTGACCGACACGTCCAGGCTGCGCGGGTCCTCGAGCTGCTGCAGCACCGGGTCCGGATAGCGGGTCGCGAACTGGTCGGACGGCAGCAGCAGCACGGGCAGCCGGTTGGTCGTGGCCAGGGCCGCGCCGGTGACCATGTTGGTCGCGCCGGGGCCGATGGAGGTCGTGACCGCGAGCGTCTGCAGCCGGTCCTTGGTCTTGGCGTATGCCGTGGCCGCGTGGACGGCACCCTGCTCGTTGCGGGCCAGGTAGTACGGCAGGTGCTGGGACGCCTGCGCGGACTCGGAGCCCGCGCGCTCGCTCTCGGCGGACGCGGCCACGTCGTCCTGCAGCAGCGCCTGGCCCACCCCCGCCACGTTGCCGTGGCCGAAGATGCCGAAGCAGCCGGCGATCAACCGCTGCTCCTGGCCGTCACGCTCGGACCACTGGTTGGCCAGGAAGCGCACCACCGCCTGGGCGACGGTCAGCCGCACGGTGGGTGCTCCGGCATACGGGTAGGTCGAGGTCATCGTCGTCCTCCTCGGTCTGGTCGCGTCAGGGTGCCGGGACGAGGATGTCACGCACGACCTGGTCGAGCTCCTCGTCGGCGGCGAGGAACTGGCGCAGCGTCTTGCGGGTGGCGCCGAAGGTGTCGAACTCGTCGGGCGTCATGCCGTCGACGTCGTAGGCCCGGCGGAACTCCGGGATCTTGGCGTAGAGCTCGTCGACGATCGCCTGGTCGACGGGGGCGCTCATGCGCTCGGGCAGCTCCTCGCCACCGTCGACGATCTGCTTCTGCCACTTGAAGGGCGGGGAGATCACGACGTCCCCACCGACGAACTCCGACAGCTGCTTGGTGTTGCGGAAGGCCGCGGACAGCAGGCGGGCTCGCAGGCCGCGGTCCTGGAAGATCCCGTAGGCCTTCTTGAACGCCGCGACGCCCGCCCACTCGAGGTGCTCGGGGTCGATGTCGATGCCGTCGGCCTCGACGCACTCCTTGAGCCAGTCGTCGAGGCGGCCGCACATGATCGTGACGACGGGACCCATGCCCTCGATGCTCCTGCCCTCCGCCTCGCGGCGCTTCAGCCCGCGCTCGATGGCCTCCCCGGCGGCGACGGCCTGCGGCACCGTGAAGGACACCGTCACGTTGATGTTGACCCCGCGGTAGGTCGCCTCCTCGATCGCCTCGATGCCGCGACGCGTGGCGGGGATCTTGACGATGATGTTGTCGGCCAGCCCGTTGAAGTACTCCGCCTGGTCGGCGAGCTTGGCGGCGCTGCGGGCGAGGCGCGGGTCGGTCTGCATCGAGAGGCGGCCGTTGCGGCCGGCATACTTCGCGAACGCCGGCTCCAGGAGCCTCGCGGCGTCGATCGACAGCTCCTCGACGACCTTCCACCCGATCTCGGACTCGGTGGCCTCGGGCATCTCGGTGTCGAGCTCCTTGATGCGGGCGCTCCAGCGGGGCAGGTCCGCCTTGATGCAGGTGACGGCGATGACGGGGTTGCACGTGGCACCGACCGCGCCGTACTCGATCGACTGCTTGAGCTCGACGGGATCGGCGGAGTCGTTCCACAGCACGGTGGTCGGGTTGGCCTCCACCATCGAGTTCAGGTTGGTGCTCATCAGATGCCTCCAGTGCACGTCGGCGTGCGGGTGGGTCGCGGTCGGTCGCGGGTACTGCCATTCAAACCGCGTCGTGACCCCATGTCAACCTATTGTCCTTACATTTACACCATCGCGTCTGGGCGAGGATCGGACCCGGCGCCGCGGCGAGATCGGATACTGTGCACGGGTGCCCACGCCGCTGCCCGTCACGCTGGACCGGGCGGCCTCGACCCCGCTCTACGACCAGCTCGCGGCCCAGCTGCGCGCGGCGATCGACGACGGCGTCCTGCAGCCCGGCGACTCCTTCGAGAACGAGCTGTCCCTCGCCGCCCGCCTCCAGGTCTCTCGGCCGACCGTCCGCAAGGCCATCGCCCAGCTCGTCGCCGACGGCCTGCTCGTGCGCCACCGCGGCATCGGCACCCGCGTCGCCTCCCCGGTCGTGCACCAGCGCGACGACCTCACCCCCTTGTATGACGAGCTGGACCGCACGGGCCGCCGCCCCCAGACGCAGGTGGTCCGCCTCGTGCCCGCCCGCCGCAACAAGGTCGCCGCCACGGCGCTGGGGCTCGAGCCACGCGTGCCGCTCGTCTATCTCGAGCGGGTGCGCTGGTCCGACGGCCGCCCCCTCGTGGTGCTGCGGTCGTGGCTGCCGCCGCAGTTCGCGACGCTGACGGCGGCCGAGCTGAGCGAGCACGGGCTCTACGAGCTGCTGGGCCGCCGGGGCGTGGTCGCGGACGTGGCTCGCCAGCGCCTCGGGGCCCGCATGGCCACCCTCACCGAACGACGCCAGCTGCAGCTCACGCGCGCCGACGCCGTGCTGACGGTGCTGTGGCAGTCCTACGCCGCCGACGGCACCCCGATCGAGTACGGCGACCACGCGTACCGGGGCGACCAGTACGTCGTGGACAACACCCTGCGCAACCCCTGACGACGCAACCCCTGACGACGCGGGCACGCGGCGCCCGTCGATCATGCACGGGTCGATCGTGCGAGCGGGGACGGCGAGAGGCCCGGCGCCATGACCCCGATCGGGGATGGCGCCGGGCCTCTCGGCATACGGCTGGTGGATCAGCCTGGGTTGGTCACATCAGCCTGGCGAACGAAGGCCGGTCGATGCCTCTACCCCCGGTAAAGGCATCAACCTGACGAACGAAGGCCGGTCGATGCCTCTACCCCCGGTAGGTCACTTGGCGGCGACGACGTCCAGCTTGACGTTGGCCGTGACGTCCGCGTGCAGACGCACGGTCGCCTCGTAGGCGCCGAGGGTGCGGATCGCGCCCTTGACCTCGAGCTTGCGACGGTCGACCTTGGGGCCACCGGCGGAGACGATCGCCTCGACGATCTGCGCGGTGTGGACCGAGCCGTAGAGACGGCCGGCCTCGCCGGACTTGACCGGCACCTTGTAGGCCTTGACCTCGAGACGCTGCTTGGCGTCCTTGGCCTCCTCGATCGTCTTGTGCTCGCGCGCCGCGCGGGCCTTCTGGATCGCCTCGACCTGCTTCTCGCCGCCCTTGGTCCACTGGGTCGCGAGACCGCGGGGCATCAGGTAGTTGCGGGCGTAGCCGTCCTTGACCTCGACGATGTCGCCGGGGGTGCCGAGGCCGGTGACCTCGTTGGTGAGGATGAGCTTCATGTCAGTTCGTCCTTTCCCGGGCTCAGCGAGCGGAGCTCGAGTAGGGAAGCAGCGCGACCTCGCGGGCGTTCTTGACGGCCCGCGCGATGAGGCGCTGCTCCTGGACGGAGACACCGGTCACCCGGCGAGCGCGGATCTTGCCGCGGTCGGAGATGAACTTGCGCAGCAGCGCGGTGTCCTTGTAGTCGATCGTCTCGATCTTGGCGGCCTTGAGCGGGTTCGCCTTCTTCTTGGGCTTGCGCACAACGGGCTTGGCCATTGTGGGACTCCTTGGGTTTGCGATGCGTGGTGCCGCTGGCCTGGGGCAGCGGCTCAGAGTGTGTTGTCGGTATGACGGGCGCGGGGCGCCGTCACCGACGGACGTGCTCGATCCGAGCGTGGTGCGAGGTGTCCGGGCCGATCAGAACGGGGGCTCGTCGTAGGACGGCGCTCCGCCGCCCCAGCCACCCTGACCGCCGGCCGCGGGCTGACCGCCGGAGGGCTGGCCCGAGGGAGCGGCGTTGCCGCCGCCACCGGAGCCACCGCCGGTCGACCAGGGGTCGTCGCCGGAGCCGGCGTTGCCGCCACCCCAGCCACCACCGGAACCGGCCGCGCCACCGGCGCCACCAGACCCGCCCTGACCGCCGCCGAAGCCGCCACCCTGACCGCCGCCACCGCGCTGGGTGCGCGTGACCTTGGCCGTGGCGTAGCGCAGCGACGGGCCGACCTCGTCGACCTGCATCTCCATGACGGAGCGCTTCTGGCCGGACTCCTTGTCCTCCCACGAGCGGGAGACCAGGCGACCGGTCACGACGACGCGCATGCCGCGCTGGAGGGACTCGGCGACGTTCTCGGCTGCCTCACGCCACACGGAGCAGCGCATGAACAGCGTCTCGCCGTCCTTCCACTCGTTGGACTGGCGGTCGAACGTGCGCGGCGTGGACGCCACGGTGAAGTTGGCGACAGCCGCACCGGACGGCGTGAACCGCAGCTCCGGGTCCTGGGTGAGGTTGCCGATGATCGTCAGCGTGGTCTCTCCGGCCATGGATCTCTCCTCGTCGAGCGGGTGGTGGATCGAGCTGTGCGAGAACGACTCAGGCGCCGGGGCGCAGGAGCTTGGTCCGCAGGATGGACTCGTTCAGACCGAGCTGGCGGTCCAGCTCCTTGGCCGTGGCGGGCTCGGCCGTGAAGTTCACGACGGCGTAGTAGGCCTCGGCGTTCTTGTTGATCTCGTAGGCCAGGCGGCGCTTGCCCCACAGGTCGACGTTGTCGACGGTGCCCTTGTCCTTGGTGATGACGGTGAGGAACTTGTCCAGCGACGGCTGGATGGTGCGCTCCTCGAGAGCGGGGTCCAGGATGATCATCAGTTCGTACTGACGCATGCGTTAACCCACCTCCTCTGGTCTCGGCGGTCACGGAGTCTCCGTGACAGGAGGGTGTGCATGACGAACGTCCGGGCGCCCGCGACAGGCGTCGCAAGCACACAGACGAGCCGTCCCAGCCTACACGACCTTGAGGAGGACCTGGTCGGGGGCGTTGCCGGCGACCCCGGCCACGGGGTCGCGCTCAGGACGACCGGGGGCCTCGCGGTCCGGCGGCTCGTCGCGGGCCCGCCGGGTGACGACCCACGCCAGCCAGAGCCAGGCGGCGATGCGGGCCACGACCAGCACCGCGAACCAGCCTGCGGGTAGGCCCCGGTCGGGGTTGGTGCGGGCCGCGATGTGCAGCCACACCCCCACGAAGTAGGTCACCTCGACGGCGGCCCAGACGAGGTGGTCGCGCCACCGCACGCCGATCAGCGCCAGCAGCGGGCAGATCCAGAGGGCGGCCTGCAGGGGCAGGCTCTTGCCCGTGACGGCGACGAGCACGACCAGCAGGAGCGCCACCTCGGGGACGGTGGGCCGCCGGGCCGTGCCCAGGGCGAAGAACGCGGCGACCACGACGGCGACCACCCAGCCGAGCACGGCGAGCACGGACGCCAGACCGGACGGGACCGCGACGCCGAGCGACGTGATGACGTGGGTGAGGGAGCCGTAGCCCGGCGCGGCCGACGCCCACCCGGTGTAGACGTCCAGCGCCTGGGGGCCGGACAGCGCGACCACCGTGCCCACCACCGCGACGAGGGTCAGCAGGGCCACGCCCGCGGTGAGACCCCAGTCGACGACGCGTCCGGCGCGCAGGCACACCAGACCGAGCGCCACCACGAGCAGGACGGCCGTGGAGCGGCAGCTGATCGCCAGACCCAGCAGGATGCCGGCCTGCACGGCGTGCCGTCGCCCCCACGCCACGAGACCGGCCACGCCCAGCGTCACCGCGAGCAGGTCGAAGCTGACCAGCCCGGCCGTCACCACGACCGGCGACAGGGCGAGGTGCGCCACCGCCCAGCGCGTGCGGGGCTGGATGCGGACGAGCAGCCCCACGAGCAGGACGAGCAGGATCGTGAGCAGCCCCGCCCACGCCGCGAAGTACACCTGCGCGGCGGCCAGCGTGCGCCCCTGCTCGGGGCCGCCGGGGACGAGCAGCGACAGCGCCCACATCACGACCCCGGTGCCGGCCGGCTGACCCACGCCGGACCCGTGGCCGTAGGCGAAGCCGCCGTCCGCCAGGCCGCTGCTCTGGTAGACGACGGGGATGTCGGAGTAGCAGGCGTGCCAGAACTGGTCCGCCGCGCGCCAGCCCCGCGAGAGGCAGTGGCCCCGCACGAGGACGGACAGGGCCATCAGCACGGTCGCCGTGCAGGACAGCACGGCGACGGCGGGACGCAGACCACGGCGACCGATGGCGGCATATCGCCCGACCGGACCACCCAGCCACTCGCTGGCGGCCCGGGCCACCGGGTCCTCGCGGGTGGGCGCGACGGTGCGGGTGGGGTCGCTCAGCTGCATGCGCCCATCATGCCCGGTCCGCGTCCGGTCAGCCGGTGCCCGCGGCGGTGGTCGCGCCGACCGCCTGGCTGGGGGAGGGCGGAGCCGGCGCCGTGGGCTGCTGACGTGCCGTCCGGGTCGGCACGGCCGACTGGGTGAGCTCGCTCGGCCCCGTCGGCGTGCCCTGCGTCGGGGCGTCCGACGGCTCGGGGGCCGACGAGGTGGCGGTCGCGCTGGGTCGGCTGGTCTCGCTGGTTCCCGGCGTCCGGGTCGAGTCCGAGGAGCCGTCGGGGCTCGAGGTGGACGTCGAGCGCGGGCGGGTGCCGATGTTCTTGCGGCTGTCGTCGTTGACGCCGACCCGCTCGGGGAAGTCCTTCTCCTCGACGCCGTCCATGACGGTGCGCATGAACTGCGTCCAGATCGGCACGCAGTACTTGTAGCCACCGACGTTGCGGCCCAGCGGGACGTTGGTCCTGCCGTCCTCGGACGGCTTGTAGATCGCGCACCCGGCGGCCAGCTGCGGCACGTAGCCGATGAACCAGACCTCCTTGTGGTCCTCGGCGGTGCCCGTCTTGCCGGCGGCCGGACGACGCACCCGCTGGGCGTATGTCGCGGTGCCCTCGGTGATCGGGTGGGTCAGCGCCTCGGTGACGTCGACCGCGACGTCCCGGTCGATGGCCTGCGTGGTGCTCGTCGACGCGGTGTAGTCGACCTCCCCGTCGGTGCTCTTGACCGAGGCGATGATGTGGGGCGTCGCGCGCTTGCCCTCGGCCGCGATCGTCGCGTAGCCGTTGGTGTTGTCGAGCACGCTCGGCGTGGCGGTGCCCAGGGTGTTGGTGAGGTTCTCCTCGACGTTGACCTTGGTGTTGTCGGGGATCCCGGCGTCGACGGCGGCCTTCTTGGTCGCGGCGGGCGTGATGGCGTTGTTGAGGCGCACGAATGCCGTGTTGACGGAGTCGGCCGCGGCCTGGCGCAGGTCGATCCAGCCGTACTGCTGGTTGAACTCGTTCTCGATCTCGTCGGAGGTGCCCGGCACCTGGTAGGGCGAGGAGCCGCTGACGCGGGACCGCGTGGAGTAGCCGTTCTGCAGGGCACCCACCAGCGTGTAGGCCTTGAACGTCGAGCCGGCCGACAGGTGCGCGTCCACCGCGTTGTTGTAGGGACGCTTGGCGAAGTCGGTGCCGCCATACAAGGCCTTGATGGCCCCCGTGCCGGGCTCGACCGCGGACATGCCGGTCTGCGCACCCTCGATGTCCTCGGCGGCGCCCCGGTCGGCGATCGCCTCGATCATCGCCTCCTGGTACTTCTGGTCGACCGTCGTGACGATGCGCAGGCCGCCCTTGGCGATGTCGTCCTCGTCCAGCTTGGCCCGGGAGACGAGCTCCTTCTTGGCCAGGTCGACGAGGTAGCCGTTGGTGCCGCCGGTGATCTCGATCGGCTTGGCCTTGGCCACGGTCGGATAGACGGCCTGGGACCGCTGCTGCGTGGTGAGCCAGCCCAGCTCGACCATCGCGTCGAGGATCCACGAGACGCGCTCCTTGCTGCGCGTCAGGTTGGCCGCCGAGCGGGAGGGGTCGTAGATGGAGGGCCCGCGGATGACCGAGGCGAGCAGGGCACCCTCGGCCGGGGTCAGCTGCGAGACGTCCTTGCCGAAGTAGGCCTTGGACGCCGTCTGGATGCCGCTCGCGCTGCGCCCGAAGTAGATCGTGTTGAGGTAGTCCTCGAGGATCTGGTCCTTGCTGCGCTGCTGGTCCAGCTTGACGGAGATGATGATCTCCTTGAGCTTGCGCTGGATGGTCTGGTCGCTGGTCAGGAAGGTGTTCTTGACGTACTGCTGCGTGATGGTCGACCCGCCCTGGGTCGCACCGCCCTCCAGCGAGACCTTGATCGCGCGGGCGATGCCGCTCGGGCTTACGCCGTTGTTGGAGTAGAAGGAACGGTCCTCGGCGGCGAGGAAGGCCTTCTGCACGTGGTCGGGGACCGTGGACAGCGGGACGTTCTCGCGGTTGGTGCCGCCGGTCAGCCGACCCATCTCGGTCTTGCCGTCGGCGAAGTAGACGGTCGAGATCTGCGCCTGGGACGCCGGGTTGGGCTCGGGGATGTCGATCGTCGCGTAGAGGTAGGCGACGCCCGCGGCGCCGAGCGCCAGCAGGGCGACGACCGCGAGGCCGAACCAGGTGAGGAAGCGAGCCCATCCGCTGCGGCGGCGACGGGGCTTGCGCGCCTTGCTCGGCGGGTTGCCCCCGGGGCCGACGCCGGCTCCGGCGCCCTGGGTCGTGGCTGGGCTCACGCGATCTCCTTGAGGGTCCGAGGTGGTCGATCCCACCTCCGGTCTGCCCTCCAGTATGACGAACCATCCTGGTCCCGGCCTGGAGCATCGCCGGGACCGGGCGTGCGGTGATGGGTCCGTGCGGACGCGCGGGTCGGGGTGACAACCTGCTGACCGACATGACAAAGTGAGTCTTTGTCATGTCGGTGACGGGCGGACGGCATACGAGCTGCTCCGGCCACGTGCCCCCGGCACCCAGCCATCCCCACGAGGAGCTCCCATGCCCGAAGTGCGCGTCGCCATCGTCGGCGTCGGCAACTGCGCGACGTCCCTGATCCAGGGCGTCCACTACTACGAGGACGCCAGCCCCGAGGACACCGTCCCGGGTCTGATGCACGTCATGCTCGGCGACTACCACGTGCGCGACGTGGCGTTCGTGGCGGCGTTCGACGTCGACGACAAGAAGGTCGGCAAGGACCTGTCGGAGGCGATCAACGCCTCGGAGAACAACACGATCAAGATCTGCGACGTCCCGACGCTGGGCGTCGAGGTGCAGCGCGGGCACACGCTCGACGGGCTCGGCAAGTACTACCGCCAGACCATCGACGAGTCGACGGCCGAGCCCGTGGACGTCGTCCAGGCGCTCAAGGACGCGCGCGTCGACGTCCTCGTGTCCTACCTGCCCGTGGGGTCGGAGGACGCCGACAAGTTCTACGCCCAGTGCGCGATCGACGCCGGCGTGGCCTTCGTCAACGCGCTGCCGGTGTTCATCGCCAGCGACCCGGAGTGGGCGGCGAAGTTCGAGGCGGCCGGGGTCCCGATCATCGGCGACGACATCAAG
>NZ_DCYC01000049.1:28891-40986 GCF_002330965.1 Arsenicicoccus sp. UBA2120 | reverse complement strand
ACTGAGCCCCCAGCTCACAACTGTCCCCTTGGGCAGGGCGGCGAGGATCCTGAGCGCCATCTATCGTGTCCCGAGGCCGTCTCCCCACCTGCCGACGGAGGACCCATGACCATCTGCCTTGCCTACGCGCCGACCGAGCCGGGTCGTGCCGCCCTGCGCCACTGCGTCGCCGAGGCCCGCGCGACGGGCTGCGACGTCCTGGTCGTGAACGCGGCGCGGGACTGGCACGACACCCCCGCCGAGCTCGACGACGACGCCGTGCGGGAGGTCGAGGAGCAGCTCGACGGGGCAGGGGTGACCTGGCGGTGGCACGAGGGGCCGCACGGGCTGAGCGGCGCCGACGAGATCCTCACCGCGGTGGAGGAGGTCGACGTCACGCTCGTCGACATCGGCGTCACCGACCGCTCTCACGTGCAGAAGCGCATCGTCAGCGACACCACCAAGCAGGTACTGCTCGACGCGTCGTGCGCGGTGCTGGCCGTCCGGGCCGATCACGAGGCGCCGGCGTTCGCCTGACCCGGGTCGGTCCGAGACTCTCGGGGCAGGGAGCCTCAGGTCAGCCTCAGGTCAGGTCGGAGCGGTGGAAGTTGTGGAACGAGCGGCTGGCCGTCGGGCCCCGCTGCCCCTGGTAGTGCGAGCCGTAGACCGCGCTGCCGTAGGGGTGCTCGGAGGCCGAGGTGAGCCGCATGAAGCAGAGCTGGCCGACCTTCATGCCCGGCCAGAGGACGATCGGCAGGGTCGCCACGTTGGACAGCTCCAGCGTCACGTGACCGGAGAACCCGGGGTCCACGAAGCCGGCGGTGGCGTGGGTAAGGAGCCCGAGGCGGCCGAGCGAGGACTTGCCCTCCACGCGCGCGGCCAGGTCGTCCGGCAGCGTGACCGCCTCGAGGGTCGACCCGAGGACGAACTCCCCCGGGTGCAGGACGAAGCCCTCGCCGGACTCGACCTCGACGAGCCGGGTGAGCTCCGGCTGGTCCTGCGCGGGGTCGATCACGGGGTACTTGTGGTTGTCGAACAACCGGAAGTAGCGGTCGAGGCGCACGTCCACGCTCGACGGCTGCACCATCTCCGGGTCGTAGGGGTCCAGGACCACGCGGCCCTGGTCGATCTGGGCCCGGATGTCGCGGTCGGAGAGCAGCACGACGGTCACGCTACCGCTCCAGGCCCCGCCGCGGCCGACGACGACCCGAGAGCGGTGACGGTGGTCGGGCGGTTCGGTGGCGGGAACGCTTGAGAGTTTGGGTATGCTGGCTCCCACGTCAGCACGCAGGTGCTGGTCGCGGGTGTAGTTCAATGGCAGAACAGCAGCTTCCCAAGCTGCCAGTGCGAGTTCGATTCTCGTCACCCGCTCCATTTGTCCGGCTCGTGCCGGTTGGCCCCTTCGCAACTGCCCCTGATCTGTGGGTTCGCGTGGATTCCGCGTGGCAGATGCTCCAATATGGCCCTATGCATTCACGGACTGGGGTCGCCGCAGCACTCGGCGTACCCCTGGCCCTCCTCCCGGCGGTGGCCTCCCTCGTCTGGCCTGGCATGGGAGCTCCCCTGCTCTGGATCTCCGCGCTGGTCGCCTCGGCGGCCGCCGCCGTCGCCGGCCTGCGCAGTCGTGGCCTGGACCGCGCCGGGTGGTTGCTCTTCGCCGCGGCGATGGCGCTCAACGGGGTCGCCAACCTCCTCTACGTCGCGGTCGGTCCGGGCCTCGGGCTCACGCCCTCGGTGATATATGCCGTGGCCACCTGCCTGATCCTGCACGCCGTGGAGTGCTTCGCCGGGGACTCGGCCCGCAGGCTCACCACCACGATGATCCACGCCACGCTGCTCACCACTTGCCTGTGGACCGCCGTCTGGCACTTCGACCCCCAGCGCTGGCTCAGCGGGTTCGCCCTCGGACCGGGGCTGCAGCCCGCCCTGGTCGTCATCGGCCTCGTCGGTGGGATCGCGGCCGCTATCATCAGCTGGCTGCTGGTCGTGCCGGCGCACCGCGGGCGGGCGCGCGGGATCCAGACCGTGGTCGGGGTGTCGGTGCTGGCCTCCACCGTCGGCGACCTGCTGACCTATCTCCTGCCGGGCGGGGACGCCTGGGCCGTGTCCCAGAGCCTGTGGATCCTGCAGTGCGGGCTGCTGACGTGGTCGGCGATGCTGGTCTCCCGGCGCCCCGCCGTGCCCCTCGCCCACACGCTGCACGACCCGCACCGCGACCTCTTCGTCGTCAGCGGCCTCAGCCTGCTCGTGGGGGCGGCCCTCATGCTCTCGGTGGGCTCGCTCGGGATCGACGCCGGGACGGTGCGCGCCCTCTGCTTCATCCTCTTCCTGCTCGTCGCCCTGCACCTGCACGAGGGGCACCACTCCCGCCAGCTGGCGAGCTCGGTGCAGGAGCAGGAGCGCCACATGCGGCTGCTCGTCAGCGAGACGCGTGACATCATCATCGAGCTCGACCGCACCGGCCGGGTCATCTTCGCCTCCCAGGCGCTCAGCACCATCCTCGGCCTGCGCGAGAGCGACCTCGCGGGGCAGCACATCAGCGACGTGCTCCCCGACGTGTCGCCGGAGGTGCTGGCCCACCTGACCTACGCCCCCAACGCGCGGATGCAGTCCACGCTGCGGCTCGAGTCGGCCCTCACCACCACCAGCGCCGCGGTCGTGCACGTGGAGTCCGTCATCACTCCCCTCGCCCGGGGCTACCTCGTGGCCGTCCGGGACGTCTCCGAGCGGGTCGGCCTGCAGTCGCGGCTGCAGCACGTGACCTACCACGACGTCGTCACCGGCCTACCCAACCGGACCAGCCTCGACCGGGCCGTCCGGCACCGGCTCTACGAGTCCGCCACCGGCGAGATCTCCCTGCTGCTCGTCGACCTCGCGACCGCCGGCCTCGCCGACAACACCGTGGGCGACGACGCCCGCGAGGAGCTGCTCCGCACCGTCGCCCGCACCATGCGCGCGACGATCCGCACCGGCGACTCCCTCGCCCGGTTCAGCGACCAGCGGTTCGCCGTCCTGCTGCGGCAGGGCACGGACGGCGCGCAGGCCCTGGCCGAGGCGCAGCGCATCGTCGACGCCGTCAACCGCCCGGACCTGATCCCCGACATCACGCTGCGCACCAGCGGCGGCCTGTGCATCGGCGGGCACACGGGCCTCGAGCTGGTGCGCAACGCCGAGCTCGCCCTGCGCCAGGCCACCCGCGAGGGACCGGGCACCGTCCGGTCCTTCGAGCCGACGATGCTCGCGCAGTTCGCCCGGACCCGGGACCTGCGCCGCCGCCTGGCCCGACCGCCGGGGCCGGACCGGTGGACGGTGCTCTACCAGCCGATCGTCAACCTCCGGGCCGAGCAGGTGACGGGCGTGGAGGCGCTGCTGCGCTGGACCGACCCCGAGGGCGACTTCATCGGCATCGAGGAGGTCATCCGGCTCGCCGAGGAGTTCGGGTCGATCATCTCCATCGGCACCTGGGTCCTGGAGCAGGCGGTCGACCAGGCCCTGCAGTGGTTCCGCCTCGGGAACCCCCTCACGGTGGCGGTCAACATCAGCGTCCACCAGCTCGTCGCCCCGGGCTTCGCCGGCACCGTGCACCGCGTCCTCGACGAGTCCGGGCTCCCGCCCGAGCTGCTGATCCTGGAGATCACCGAGACCGTCGTGCTCGAGCAGACCGAGGAGACGGTGGCCACGCTGGAGGAGCTCCGCACCCTCGGCATCCGGGTCGCCATCGACGACTTCGGCACGGGCTACTCCGGCCTGGCCAACCTGCGCTCGCTCCCCCTCGACATCCTCAAGATCGACCGGACCTTCGTCCAGGGGCTCGGCGAGTCCGGCGGCGACGAGGCCGTGGTCGCCGCCGTCTCGCGGCTCGGGCGGGAGCTCGGGCTGACCATCACCGCCGAGGGCATCGAGACCCGCGCCCAGGAGGCCCGCGCCCGGATGCTCGGCATCACCGCCGCCCAGGGCTACCTCTACGCCCGATCGCTGCCTGCCGGACAGATCCTGCCGCTCGCCGAGCAGCTCGCCGGCGGCGTGGTGCTGGACCTGTGACGGGCGTGGCCGTCATCACGTGTTCCGCGAGTTCCTTGCGAGCGCCTACTCGCCAGTAGCATCATGGGACGACCCGTGAGCCGCGCGGGCACGTCATACCTGCCGCACCACCGCACCACCTGACAGGCAGGACGTCACGGAAGGGGACCCCCTGATGGGGCACTACAAGAGCAACGTCCGAGACATCGAGTTCAACCTCTTCGAGGTCTTCGGGCGCCAGGAGGTCCTGGGGCAGGGGCTCTACGAGGACGTCGACACCGACACCGCCAAGGAGATCCTGCACGAGGTCGCCCGCCTCGCCGAGAACGAGCTGGCCGACAGCCTCATCGACTCCGACCGCAACCCGCCCGTCTACGACCCGTCGACCTACTCGGTGACCATGCCCGAGTCGTTCAAGCAGTCGTACAAGGCCTACATCGACGCCGAGTGGGGCAACCTCGACGTCCCCGCCGAGCTCGGCGGCATGGTCGTCCCGCCGTCGCTGCGCTGGTCGCTCGCCGAGCTCGTCTGCGGCTCCAACCCCGCCGTCCACATGTTCGCCGCGGGCTACTCGTTCGCGAACCTCCTCTACTACCTGGGCAATGACGAGCAGAAGAAGCTCGCCAAGCACATCGTCGACAAGGGCTGGCACTGCACGATGGTGCTGACCGAGCCCGACGCCGGGTCCGACGTCGGCGCCGGCCGCACCAAGGCCACCGACAACGGCGACGGCACCTGGAGCATCGACGGGGTCAAGCGCTTCATCACCTCCGCCGAGTCCGACATGGTTGACAACGTCGTCCACTTCGTCCTCGCCCGGCCCGAGGGCGCCGGCCCCGGCACCAAGGGCCTGTCGCTTTTCATCGTCCCCAAGTTCCAGGTCGACCTCGAGACCGGTGAGCTGGGCGAGCGCAACGGCGCCTACGTCACGAACGTCGAGCACAAGATGGGCCTCAAGGTGTCCACGACCTGCGAGGTCACCTTCGGCCAGAACGGCACCCCGGCCGTCGGCACCCTGCTCGGCGACGTGCACGACGGCATCGCCCAGATGTTCAAGGTCATCGAGAACGCCCGCATGTTCGTCGGTACCAAGGCCATCGCGACCCTGTCGACCGGCTACCTCAACGCGCTGGAGTACGCCAAGGAGCGCGTGCAGGGCTCCGACATGACCAACCCGGCCAAGGACGCCCCGCGCGTCACCATCACCCGCCACCCCGACGTGCGCCGCTCGCTCATGCTGCAGAAGGCCTACTCCGAGGGCCTGCGCGCCCTCGTGATCTACACCGCCACGCAGCAGGACACCCTCGCGATGGCCCAGGGCGGCGACCCCGGCGCGGAGCTCCCCGAGGGCGACGACGCCGCACGCCTGGCCATGAAGGTCAACGACCTGCTCCTGCCCATCGTCAAGGGCGTCGGATCCGAGCGCGCCTGGGTGCTGCTGGGCACCGAGTCCCTGCAGACCATCGGCGGCTCGGGCTTCCTGCAGGACTACCCGATCGAGCAGTACGTCCGCGACGCCAAGATCGACACCCTCTACGAGGGCACCACCGCGATCCAGGGCCAGGACTTCTTCTTCCGCAAGATCATCCGTGACAAGGGCACCGCCCTGGCCAAGGTCGCCGAGGAGATCCAGGCGTTCGCCGAGAACGGCCCCGAGGCGCTGGCCGAGGAGCGCGTGCAGCTCGGCAAGGCGCTCGAGTCCGTCCAGGGCATCCTCGGCTACATGGCCGGCGAGCTGATGGACTCCGACCCGCGCAAGGACGGCGACGTCCGCAACGTCTACAAGGTCGGCCTCAACACCTCGCGCCTGCTGCTCGCGGCGGGCGACCTGGTCGTCGGCTGGCTGCTCCTGCGTCAGGCCGAGGTCGCCCAGGCGGCGCTCGACGCCGGCGCGTCCGGCAAGGACCAGGATTTCTACACCGGCAAGGTGGCGGCGGCCTCGTTCTTCGCCAAGACCGTGCTGCCGCAGCTGCGCTCGCAGATGGTCATCGCGCAGATGACGGACCTGTCGATCATGGACGTGCCCGAGGCGGCCTTCTGAGCCGACGCTCCCGTATGGCGTGAAAGACCGCCCGCCGCCTCGCGAGTCCTCGCGAGGCGGCGGGCGGCTCGGCATACAGGGCCTGGATCGCGCGCCGCCTCAGAGTCGGCAGAGCGCCCCAACACTCGGACCTACCTCAGGTAGTCACACTCGCCGGGGTTGGCACGCCAGGCGAGTGTGACTACCTGAGGTAGGTGTGACGAAGGCGGGTCGATGTGCCTAGCCGCGGTGGGGCTGCAGGGCGGCGCCCACGAGACCGGCCGCCAGGGTCGCGCCCGATGCCGGGTCGATCACCAGGAAGGCACCGGTGGCCCGGTCGTCGAGGTAGTCGTCGACCGCGACGGGCTCGGCCAGCCGCAGCTCGACCCGCGCGATGTCGTTGAGCTGCACCGGGGCTCCCGGCGCGACCCACGTGAGCGAGTCGACGTCCCAGTGGTCGCCGACGGTCGTCAGGATGCCGCGGGTGGTGCGGGTGCCGGCCTTGACCAGGACCCGCTGCCCGGCGGACGCCGGGCGCTCGTCGAGCCAGCACACCGTGCCCGAGATCTCTTGCACCGCACGGGGCCTCGACGCGACCGTGGACAGCACGGAGCCGCGCCCCACGTCCAGCTCGTCGCGCAGCCGCACGGTCACCGACTCTCCGGCGCCGGCGACCTGCACGGAGCCGGCCGGGGTGTCGATGCCCGTCACGACGCTCGTGAGTCCGCCTGGCGTCACGGTGATCTCGTCACCGACGGCGACCCGGCCGGACGCGATCCGCCCGCCAAGCCCGCGGTAGTCCGGGTGCTCGGCGGTCCGCGGACGGATCACCAGCTGCACGGGCAGGCGCAGGGGGCGGTCGATCTCGGCCGCCGCGTCGTCGAGGTCCTCCAGCAGGGTGAGCAGCGGCGGCCCGGCATACCAGCGGGCGACCCCCTCGGAGCCGACCGGCTCGGTGCTCACGACCCCCTCGCCCGTGAGCGCCGAGATCGGCACGATGCGGACGTCGCCGAGACCGAGGCGGGTGGCGATGTCGGCGACCTCGCGGGCCACCTCCTCGAACCTCCCCTGGTCCCAGGCGATCGCGTCCATCTTGTTGAGCGCCACCACGACGTGCGGCACCCCGAGGAGGGCCATGACGGCGAGGTGTCGCCGGGTCTGCGGCAGGACGCCGTTGCGGACGTCGACCAGCACCAGCGCGGCGTCCGCGGTGGAGGCGCCGGTGACGGTGTTGCGGGTGTACTGCGTGTGACCCGGGGTGTCGGCCAGCACGAAGCTGCGCCGCGGCGTCGTGAAGTAGCGGTAGGCCACGTCGATGGTGATGCCCTGCTCGCGCTCGGAGCGCAGACCGTCGGTCAGCAGCGCCAGGTCGACCTGCTCCGAGCCGCGACGGCGGCTCGCGGCCTCGATGGCGTCGTAGGTGTCGGCGAGGATCGACTTGGTGTCGTGGAGCAGCCGGCCGACCAGGGTGGACTTGCCGTCGTCGACCGACCCCGCGACGACCAGCCGCAGCTGGCGACGCGTGGCCGAGATCTCGTCGATGACCCCGGTCGCGTCATACGTGCTCGTGCCCATCAGAAGTAGCCCTCTCGCTTGCGGTCCTCCATGGCGGCCTCGGAGAGGCGGTCGTCGGCGCGGGTCGCGCCACGCTCGGTGAGCCGGCTGATCGACACCTCGGCGATCACGTCGGCGATCGAGACGGCCGTGGACTCCACGGCGCCCGTGCACGATCCGTCCCCGACGGTGCGGTAGCGCACGGTGCGGCGCTCGACCGTCTCGCCCTCGCGGGGCCCGCCCCACGGGCCGCTCGTCATCCACATCCCGTCGCGGGCGTAGACGTCGCGGTCGTGCGCGTAGTAGATCGACGGGAGCTCGACGCCCTCGCGCTCGATGTAGTGCCACACGTCGAGCTCGGTCCAGTTGGACAGCGGGAAGACGCGGGTGTGCTCGCCCGGCGCGTGGCGCCCGTTGTAGATCTGCCACAGCTCGGGGCGCTGCGTGCGCGGGTCCCAGCCGCCGAAGGCGTCGCGGATCGAGAAGACGCGTTCCTTGGCGCGGGCGCGGTCCTCGTCGCGGCGCGCCCCGCCGAGGACGGCGTCGAACTTCTCGGCGTTGATGGAGTCGAGCAGCGGGATGGTCTGCAGCGGGTTGCGGGTGCCGTCGGGGCGCTCGGTCAGGCGGCCGTCGGCGATCCACTCCTCGACGTGCGCCACGACCAGCTGCAGCCCGTGCTCGGCGACGATGCGGTCGCGGAACTCGATGACCTCGGGGAAGTTGTGCCCCGTGTCGACGTGCAGCAGCGTGATCGGCAGCGGAGCCGGCGCGAGCGCCTTGAGCGCCAGGTGCAGGAGCACCGCGGAGTCCTTGCCGCCGCTGAACAGCAGGGCGGGCCGGTCGAACTCGGCCACCACCTCGCGGATGATCTGGATGCCCTCGGCCTCGAGGGAGTCCAGCGTCGTCAGCGTCCGCGGCGTCGTGGTCAGGGTGGTCGTCATCGCAGCCCCTTGTCCTTGAGCAGGGTCCGGAGGGCGGAGACGCTCTCCGTCAGCTCCTGGTCGGTCGTGTCCAGCCGTATGTCGGGAGCCACCGGCGGCTCGTAGGGGTCGCTGACACCCGTGAGGGTGGTGACCTCGCCACGGGCGGCGGCGGCGTAGAGCCCCTTGACGTCGCGGCGCGCGCACTCGTCCACGGGGGTCGCGACGTGGGCCTCGAGATAGGTCACACCCGCCGCCTCGTGGTCGGCGCGGACCGCGGCGCGCGTGTCGGCATACGGCGCGATCACCGGCACGAGCGCGACGACACCGTTGCGGGCGAGCAGCCGCGCGACATAGGCCACACGCTGCACGTGCGTGTCCCGGTCCTCGCGCGAGAAGCCTAGTCCCGCAGACAGGTTGGTGCGGATCTCGTCGCCGTCCAGCACCTCGACGCGTCGGCCGTCGGCGCGCAGGTCGCTCGCGAGCGCCTCGGCGATCGTGGACTTCCCGGCGCCCGAGAGGCCGGTCAGCCAGACCGTCGCGCCACTCACAGCTGGATCCCGCACTCGATCTTGGCGGTGCCGCTCCAGCGGCCGGCGCGGGCGTCCTCGCCGGGGGCGACCCGTCGGGTGCAGGGGGCGCACCCGATCGAGGGGTAGCCCTGGTCGAGCAGCGGGTTGCGGACGACGTCGTGGCGCTCGGCGTACTCCGCGACGTCCTGGTCGGACCAGGATGCCAGCGGCGCGACCTTGACGATGAGCCGGCGCTCGTCGAAGCCGATCACCGGGGTGTCGCGGCGGGTCGGCGACTGGACGCGGCGCACGCCGGTGGCCCAGGCCTCGAGCTCGCCGAGGGCGTCGTCGAGGGGATGGGTCTTGCGCAGGGCGCAGCACAGGTCGGGGTCGCGGTCGTGCAGGGCGACGCCATGCTCCGCGTCCTGCTCGGGGACGGTCTGGGCGGGCGTCAGCGTGATGACGTCCAGCCGCGTGCGGCGCACGGTCTCGTCGCGGGTCGCCAGGGTCTCGGGGAAGTGGTAGCCGGTGTCCAGGAAGTACAGCCGGGTACCCGGCGCCACCTGGTCGACCAGGTGCCCCAGGACGCCGTCCTGCATCGACCCGGCGACGGCCCAGCTCTCCCCGAACTCACCCGCGGCCCAGGCGACCACGTCGTGGGCGGAGAGGGTCTCGAGGTGGGCGGCGTCGCGCTCGACCAGCTCGCGCAGCTCCTGCTCGGAGCGCAGGGTGGTGACGCTCATGAGACGACTCCTTCGTGCGACAGACCGACGAACCGGACGACGAAGACGCGCGTGCAGTCCAGGCACCGCCAGGCGCCGCGGGGCTCCTCGACGGGGCGCAGGTCCTCCTCGGCGCAGTAGGGGCAGTGCATGACGGCCGCCCGCTGGGCGCCGTCCGCCCCGGGGACGTGCGAGCCCGCACTCACGACAGGGCCTCGTCGTCCACGCGGATCGTCCACTGGGCGAAGGTCTCGTCGTCCTGGCGGTCGGCGACGTACCGCCGCACGACGCGCTCGACGTAGTCGCCGAGGTCGTTCTCGGTGACCTTGTGGCCACGGATCTTGCGGCCGAAGCCGGCCTCGGCACCGAGCTGGCCACCGAGGTGGACCTGGTAGCCGGGGACGCGGTTGCCGTCGGCGTCGCGCACGATCTGGCCCTTGAGGCCGATGTCGGAGGTCTGGATCCGGGCGCACGAGTTGGGGCAGCCGTTGAGGCTGATCCCGACCGGCTGGCCGAGCTCGGGCTCGATGTCCGCCAGGCGCACCTCGAGGTCCTCCACCAGCGAGGTGGCGCGGTCCTTGGTGTCGACGATCGCGAGCTTGCAGAACTCGATGCCGGTGCAGGCCATGGTGCCGCGGCGCCAGGCGCTCGGGCGGGCGGGCAGGCCCAGCGCGTCCAGGTCGGTGACCAGGGCCTCGGCCTGCGCGGGGTCGACGTCGAGGACGACGACCTTCTGCAGCGGGGTGAAGGCGATGCGCCCGCCGCCGTGCCGCTCGACGGCGTCGGCGAGACCGCGCAGGGTGGTGCCGCGGACGCGACCGACGGTTGGGGTGACGCCGACGTAGACGCGGCCGTCCTTCTGCTCGTGGATGCCCACGTGGTCGATCGGCTCGCGGGGCGCCTCGGCCGCGGGGCCGTCGACGAGCGCGCGGTGGAGGTACTCCCCCTCGAGGACCTCGCGGAAGCGCTCGGCGCCCCAGTCGGCCATGAGGTACTTCAGGCGGGCGCGGTTGCGCAGGCGGCGGTAGCCGTAGTCGCGGAAGATCGCGCAGACGCCCTCCCACACCTCGGGGATCTCGTCCAGGGGGACCCAGGCGCCGAGGCGCTGGGCGAAGTGGGCGCTGGTGGACAGGCCGCCGCCGACGAGCAGGTCGAAGCCCGGGCCGTGCTCGGGGTGCACCACGCCGACGAAGGACACGTCGTTGATCTCCGGCACGGTGTCCCACTGCCAGGAGATCGCGGTCTTGAACTTGCGCGGCAGGTTGGACAGCTCGGGGTTGCCGATGTAGCGGCGCTTGATCTCGAGGATCGCGGGCGTCGGGTCGACGAGCTCCGCCGCGGCGATGCCGGCGACGGGCGAGCCGAGGATGGCGCGGGGCACGTCGCCGCACGCCTCGGTCGTCGACAGCCCGACCTCCTCGAGGGCGTTCCAGATCGCGGGGACGTCCTCGATGCGGACCCAGTGCAGCTGGATGTTCTGCCGGTCGGTGACGTCCGCGGTGCCGCGCCCGTAGCGCTCGGACACGTCGGCGATGGCCCGCAGCTGCGGCAGCGTGAGCGCCTGGCCGTCGACGCGGATGCGCATCATGAAGTACTCGTCGTCGAGCTCGTGCGGCTCGAGCGTCGCGGTGCGGCCGCCGTCGATGCCGGGACGGCGCTGGGTGTAGAGCCCCCACCAGCGGAAGCGACCGCGCAGGTCGTCCGACGGGATGGACGCGAAACCCTCACGGGCATAGGTCTGCTCGATGCGCTCGCGCACGGCCAGCGGATCCTCGGCGGCCTTGAACTCCTCGTTGTGGTTGAGGGGCTCGCGGTGCCCGAGGGCCCACTGGCCCTCGTTGTCCCCGCCGGCGCGGGGCCGACCGGCACGCGTGGTGGTGGTCGTCATCTGGGGTCCTCTCCGGGCGGTATGCCGAGGCGGGTCGTCGCGGGGCGGGCCGGGGGTCCGGCGGTGCGGGGACGACCCGGGTGAGGGTCGTCGTGCGTGGGGGGGGTGGCGGGCGCCCGCGTCGGGCCGCCGTGGGTCGGTCGTGGGGCATCTCGTGGGGCGTGGAGAGATGCGCTCAGCGACCGCGACAGCTCGTCGCACCCAGCCGGCACAGGTCGACGTGACGTCGCGTCACGGCGTGGAACTCGGTGCTGGCCATGACACGACCATGCCACAGCGGGAACCGCGATGCATAACGAGACCGTCCCTCACCGATAATTTCTCATTATGCGAGAGGGGGAGGCGCCCAGCGGGTCCTCCGCCGCGCGACAGGCGCCTCGGCTACCGTGTCGCAATCCCGCACCCCCCATCCCGCAACCCGCAGCCCGCAACCCGCAGCCCGCAGCCCCCAGCCCCCAGCCCGCAACCCGCAACCCGCAA
>NZ_DCYC01000049.1:10834-28720 GCF_002330965.1 Arsenicicoccus sp. UBA2120 | reverse complement strand
CGCAACCCGCAACCCGCAACCAGGAGAAGCACCATGCTCGACACGATCGACGGCCTCCCCGTCCACGCCCTCGTCGTGCACGTCGTCGTGGTGGTGGCTCCGTTGACGGCGCTGCTCGCCGTCGTCTACGCCATCGCCCGGCGTCGGCGGGCCGGCCTGCGTCTCCCCCTCGTCGTCGGCGCCGTGGTTACCGGGGCCTGCGGCTGGGTCGCGGGCCAGTCCGGGCACCGCCTCGAGGCCAGGGTCACCGGCGGCAGCCCGCCCAACGAGCTGCTGCAGCGGCACACGCAGGCCGGTGAGCTGCTGCAGCCGGCCTGCGTCGCGTTCATGGTGCTCGTGCTGGTCGCGGTGGCCGTGCTGAGCCGGCTCGACGGCGGCACCCACGGAACCGCTCACGCCGACGGGCCCGACGGGCAGGCCCGCACGCCGGAGAGGTCGGCCGGGCAGCGCCTGCTCGCCGGAGCCCTGGCGGGACTGCTCGTGCTGGCCGCCGCCGCCCTGACCTCCCAGACCGTCGTCACCGGTCACGCCGGCACCAAGGCGGTCTGGAGCAGCATCGTCGGCTGAACCCCAGGCGGGGCCGAGCGTCAGGCGTCAGGCGAGGGAATTGGCCTTGAGCCACTCGTTCGCGACGTCCTCGGGCTTCTTGTGGTCGACCGAGACCTTCTTGAGCATGTCCGTCAGCCCCTGGGTGTCGAGCTTGGCCGAGACCGCGTTGAGCGCGTCCTTGCCCTTGGCGTCGAGCTTGCCCTTGACCGCGAGGGGCAGGACGTTCTGCGCGGCGAAGAAGTTCTGCGGGTCCTGCAGGACCTGGAAGTCGTTGACCTGGATGGCCGGGTCGGTGGTGAAGATGTTGGCCATGTCCACCTGGCCGTTCTTGAGGCCCTGGACGGCGAGCGGCCCGCCGGCGTCGAGCTTGCGGAACTGCTTGAACTTCAGACCATAGGTCTTCTCCAGCCCCGGGATGCCGTAGGAGCGCGACTGCCACTCGGCGGGCCCGCCGATCGTCAGCTGCTCGGACTTGCCCTTGAGGTCGGCGATCGACGTGACCCCCAGCTCCTGGGCCTTGGCCCTGGTCATCACCACGGCGTCCTTGTCCTCGGCCTTGGCGGGCTCGAGGACCTCCAGGTGCGAGGGCAGCCCGGCCTTGAGCTCGGTGATGATGCCGGCGGAGTCGTTGGCCTTGGCGTCCTTGTTGAAGTAGCGGTCGATGGCGCCGGAGTACTCCGGGATGACGTCGATCGAGCCGTCCTTGAGGGCGGGGATGTAGGTCTCGCGCGAGCCGATGCCGAGGCGCGTGTCGACCTGGACGCCCTTGGCCTTGAGTGCTCCGGCATACAGCTCGGCGAGCAGCTTGGACTCGGGGAAGTCGGCCGAGCCGACGGTGATGCCGCCGCCCGAGCCGCCGGCGGCGGTGGTCGACGAGGAGCTCGTGGCGAGGGGGTCGCCGCCGCCGCCTCCGCAGGCGGACAGCCCGAGGGCGAGGACGACGGCCGTGGCCAGGGTGAGGGTGGTGCGCGTCATGGTGGTCTCCTCCAGGTGGGTCACGCCGCGGGCGCGGTCGTGCGGTCGGTGGTGGTTGGGGTGGCGTCCGAGGTGGTGCCCTCGGACGGGTCCGACGGCCGTATGCCGCCCCGGCCCGCCCGGTCGCGCCGTGAGGTCGTCGCGCCGGTGAGCCCCCGCGAGACGACGAGTCGCTGGACGAGGGTCAGGACCAGGTCGACGGCGAGGGCGAGCAGCGCGACGAGGATGCCGCCGCCGGCCATCTGGGCGTAGTCGCGGGCCGCCTGCCCGTCGATGAGGTAGCGCCCGAGGCCGCCGATGGACACGGTGGCGGCGATCGTCGCGGTGGCGATGACCTGCATGGTCGCCGAGCGGAGCCCGGACATGATGAGCGGCATCGCGCACGGGACCTCGACCTGGCGCAGGACCTGCGCGCCCGTCATACCCATGCCCTTGGCGGCGTCGCGGGCCGCGGGGTCGACCTGCTCGACGCCGCTGTAGGTGCTGGCGAGGATCGGCGGGATGGCCAGCACGACCAGGACGAGGACCACGGGGACGAGGAAGGCGGCGTCGCCCTGCAGGCGTGGGCCCAGCAGGATGATCGCGAGGAAGAGCAGGCCGAGGGTGGGGATCGAGCGGGCGCCGTTGAGCAGGTTGACGACGGCGACCTTGCCCTTGCCGGTGTGCCCGATCCACAGACCGAGGGGTATGGCGATCAGGGCCGCGAGCAGGACGGTCAGCGCGGTGTAGGCGAGGTGCTCGACGATGCGGGTGGGGATGCCTTCGGGCCCGGACCAGTGGGTGGGGTCGGACAGCCAGCCGAGGAGCGAGGAGATCATGCGCGTGCCTCCGCCCCGCGGCGCCAGGGCGTGAGGGCCCGGGCGACCAGGTTGATGACCAGGTCGAAGAGGAAGGCCAGCAGGACGCACGCGACGATCCCGACGACGATCGGGTCCATGAAGCCGGTGGAGAAGCCGTCGGTGAACAGGGTGCCGAGCTGGGGCATCCCGATGAGGGCGGCCACGCTGACGATGGACACGTTGCTGACGGCGGCGACGCGCAGGCCGCTCGCGATGACTGGCACGGCCAGCGGCAGCTCGACGGTGAGCAGCCGGCGCACGCGCCCGATGCCCATGGCCGTCGCGGCCTGACGGACGTCGTCGGGCACCGAGGACAGGCCGTCGACGACCGTGCGCACGAGCAGGGCGACGGTGTAGAGGGTCATCGCCACGACGACGTTGACCGGGCTGATGATCTGGGTGCCGAGGATCAGCGGCATGAGGATGAACAGCGCCAGGGAGGGGATGGTGTAGAGCAGGCCCGAGCCGATGACCAGGGGCTGTCGCACCCATCCGTAGCGGGTCGCGAGCCAGCCGAGCGGCAGCGCGACGAGCAGCCCGATGATCAGCGGCACGCCGGACAGCCAGACGTGCTGCAGGGCGAGCTGCAGGATGTCGGTCAGGTTGTCCCGCGCCCAGGTCATCCCAGGCCCTCCTCGACGGGCGACGCCGTGACGGGATCTGCGTCCGGCTGCTGCCGCTGGATCTGGGCCAGGACGTCCTGGGCGAGCACGGTGCCGACGAAACGACCGTCGGCGTCGGCGATGACGCCCTTGCCCGTCGGCGAGGACAGGGCCGCGTCGAGGGCGGCGCGCAGCGTGCCACCCTCGCGCCCGACGGTCCCGCCGCGGTGCAGCAGGGTGCGGTCGAGCGTGCCCCGCACGGCCTCGACCCGGACCCAGCCCTGCGGCCGGCCGTCCTCGTCGAGGGCCAGCACCCACGGCTCGCCGGCCGCGACCTCGCGGAGCCGCCCGGCGGAGTCGCCGACGCGGACGGTGGGCTCGTCGAGCAGGGGCAGGCGCGGGGCCTTCTGGAAGGCCAGGCCGCGGTAGCCGCGGTCGCGCCCCACGAAATCGGCCACGAAGTCGTCGTGCGGGTCGCGCAGCAGCCGCTCGGGGGTGTCCAGCTGGGCCAGGGTGCCCCCGACCCGGAGCACCGCGATCTGGTCACCGAGCTTGACGGCCTCGTCGATGTCGTGGGTGACGAAGACGATGGTCTTGCCGAGCTCGTCCTGCAGGCGCAGGAACTCGTCCTGCAGCTGCTCGCGCACCACGGGGTCGACGGCGCTGAACGGCTCGTCCATCAGCATGACCGGAGGGTCGGCCGCCAGGGCGCGGGCCACCCCCACGCGCTGCTGCTGGCCGCCGGACAGCTGCGCCGGGTAGCGCCGGGCCAGGTCGGGGTCGAGCCCCACGACCTCGAGCAGCTCCATCGCTCGCGTCCGGGTGGCGGCCTTGTCGCTGCCGAGCAGCCGCGGCACCGTCATGACGTTGTCGAGGATCGTGCGGTGCGGGAACAGGCCGGCGTGCTGGATGACATAGCCGATGCCGCGCCGCAGCTCGTCGGGGTTCATCGACCCGGTGTCCACGCCGTCGATCGTGATGGTGCCGCTGGTCGGCTCGATCATTCGGTTGATCATCCGCAGGCTCGTCGTCTTGCCGCAGCCCGAGGGCCCGACGAACACCGTGATGCGGCCGGTCGGTGCCTCGAGGGTCAGCCCACCGACGGCCGTGGTGCCGCCCGGGAAGGTCTTGGTCACGCTGTCGAAACGGATCATGCCGAGAGGCTTCCTGACGTGAGGGGACGCGCGTTGGGCAACCGTACCCACCAGCCGGGCCGCGGTGCGTCCTAGCGCGCGGTGAGCGCGTCGTCGGCCTGGCGGGTCCGCGCGGCCCTCGCGGCCCTCGCGGCGACCATGTGCCCGGCGGCGCGGACGGCATACAGTCCTGGTGTGCGCACGCGAGGAGTGGTCCTGGCCGTCGAGGCCCTCCTCGACGTCCCCGGCGCGACCGCCCGCGCGGTGTCGATCGAGGGTCTTTCCGTCGGGCACCCTCGCTACGAGCGCCCCCTCCCGGGCGAGGGTGCCGTCGAGCGGCTCGGGGCCGCACGGGACGGGACGATCCAGCCGTATGCCGACGCCCGGCCGGCCCTCGACCACCTCCTGGCGGCGGGGATCCGGGTCGCGGTGCTGGTGCGGCGCGAGGACCCCGTCCTGCGCAGAGGGCTCGAGCGGCTCGCCCTCGACGAGCGGGGCGACCACCGGGTCCTGGTCCTCGGGCCGGACGACCTGGCCGGACCGGTCGCCGGACCAGCAACCGGATCAGCCGCGGCATCCGGCCTCTGCCGCGCGGCCTGCGCAGCCCTCGGCACCCGCCTCGACAAGACCGTCGTGGTCGGCGACGCCCCTCTCGTGCAGGGCGCCCTGCAGGCCGGCCTGCGGGCCGTGTGGATCGACCGGGTCGACCGCCGCGAGATGGAGGGTGTCCCGACCATCCCCGGCCTGGACTCCCTGCCGACCGCGCTCGCCGCGCTCGCCGCGCTCGCCGACCGCGCCCTGCTCGCCCCGGACTGACGGATAGATCGACCCCGCGAGACCGCCCGCGCAGGACGTCGTCCGACCCGGCGCGATCACCGGGTTATCTAGTCCGAATCAGTGGGTATGCAGGCGCCATCAGGGTCACGCGATCCGCTGGCCCACCGACGCTCCAGACCCGGGCGTTCCTCATCAGCAGGTCATCACATCACACCCCATGAGAGGGGCTGCCATGTCGAACCCCACGTTCGATTCCCGCACCACCGGCTCCGAGCCGTCCACCAAGGACGTCGCCGCCGACGAGGCCAAGAACGTCGCCGGCACCGCCCAGCAGGGCGGCCAGCAGGTGGCCGACACCGCCAAGGTCGAGGCCCAGCAGCTGGCCGGCGAGGCCAAGGGCCAGGCCCAGGACCTGTTCCACCAGGTGCGTTCCGAGGCCACCACCCAGATCTCCGGTCAGCAGCAGCGCCTGGCCGGCTCCCTGCGCACCATCTCGGGCGAGCTGGACCAGATGGCCCACGGCGCCGACACCGCGACCGCGTCCGGCCTGGTCTCCCAGGCCGCCGGCACCGTCGACCAGGTCGCCGGCTGGCTCGAGAACCGCGAGCCCGCGGACGTCCTCGACGAGGTCCGCCGCTACGCCCGCCGCAACCCCGGCACCTTCCTGGCCGGCGCCGCCCTGCTCGGCCTGATCGGCGGCCGTCTGACGCGTGGCCTGCAGGCCGACGCGCAGCGCGACGAGGCCTACGACGCGCGCTACGACACGCAGCGCCGCTCCTACGGCTACGTCGAGACCAGCGCCCCGCGTGCGGGCTACGTCGAGACCACCTACCCCGAGGGCACCCGCGTCGGCGCCCAGGACTATGCCCGCGACGGCTACGGCACCGAGGTCTACGACCAGGAGGTCACGACGACCACTTATGCCCCCGAGACGACCACCTATGTCGAGGGCCGTGGCGACGAGCGCCCCGGAGCGGGTGACCTGCGCCGATGACCCAGTTCGACGACTCGCACGGCGCCACCGCCGCAGGCGCGGACCCGTTCCCGCCGGAGCCGCTCGCCCCGGGCGACGTCCGGCCCGCCGAGCCCCTCGAGGGCTCGCACCAGACGTACGAGAAGGGTGAGCTCTCCGCCGTCGGCGCACTCCTCGGTGACATCGCCAACGACATGACGACGCTCCTGCGCCAGGAGGCCGCCCTCGCCAAGCTCGAGGTGCAGCAGTCGGCCAAGGCTGCGGGCAAGGGCGTGGGCCTCCTCGGCGGAGCCGGGGTCGCAGGCCACTTCGTCCTGCTGTTCCTGTCCATCGCCCTCTGGTGGGGCCTGGGCACGGCGATGGACAACCACGTCCTCTCCGCGCTCATCGTCGCCGCCATCTGGGCCGTGATCGCCGCCGTCCTGGCCTCCATGGGCCGCAAGGACCTCAAGAACGTCAATGGAGCACCGCGCACGATCGAGACCGCCAAGCAGGTCCCCGATGCGCTCAAGGGAAACGAGAACCGCGCATGAGCTACGACAACACGCCCACCAGCAGCAACGACCCGGAGCAGCTGCGCCGCGAGATCGAGCGCACCCGGGGCAACCTCAGCCAGAACGTCAACGCCCTCGGTGAGGCCGTCGACCCGAGCAACGTCGCCAAGCGCCAGGCCGAGAAGGTCCAGGACCGGGTCGTCGGCGCCGGCCGAGGAATCAAGGAGCGGATCATGGGTTCGAACGACGACGAGTACTACTACGCCGACGGCCGCCGTCGCTACCACGCCGAGGACTCCGGCCCCGGCGTCGGCCAGCGCCTGAGCGAGACCGGCGACCGCGTGTCGGGTGCCGCCTCCGACGCGGGTGACCGCGTCCGCGACGCCGCCGGCACCGCCCGCGACAACCTCGAGCAGGCCCCGGCCATGGCCCGCCGCAAGACCCGCGGCAACCCGATGGCTGCCGGCCTGATCGCGCTCGGCGCGGGCTGGCTCGTCGGCTCCCTCCTCCCGGTCTCGGAGCGTGAGCGCGAGCTCGCCGTCCGTGCCAAGGAGGCGGCGCAGGACAAGGGCCAGCCCCTCGTCGAGGGCGCCAAGTCCGTCGCGCAGGACGCCGCCGACAACCTCAAGGCCCCCCTGCAGGAGGCCGCGGACTCCCTCAAGGAGAGCGCTCAGGAGAGCGTCGACAAGGTCAAGGGCGAGGGCCAGGACGCGGCCCAGGAGGTCAAGGCTCAGGCCCAGGACTCCAAGGACAACGTCCAGCAGAAGCAGAAGAAGAACAGCTGATCACGGCACGCTCTGCACAGCACTGAGCAGTACCGAGCAGCACTGAGCAGTACCGAGCAGCACCGAGGGGTGGGTCCGGGCCTGAAGGCCTGGCCCACCCCTCGGCCGTGCCTGCACCTCGTATGACGGAGGCGGCGCAGGCGGAGGCGCGGGTCCCGTCATACGGGCTAGCTCTTGGCCTTGCTGCCCTTGCCCTTCTTGGCGTCCTTGCTGCTCTTGCTGCCCTTGTCACCGTCGACCAGCGACGCCGCGTGGTCCGGGACGTAGCGCTGCAGGTCGCGCGGCGGCCGCTGGTAGCCCTTGGCCTTGGGCCGCACCGGGATCTTGACCTCCGGCGGGTCGATGTGGAGGTAGGGGATCGAGTCAAGCAGGTGCTTGATCACGTTGAGCCGCGAGCGCTTCTTGTCCTCGGACTCGACCACGTGCCAGGGCGAGCTGGGCAGGTCGGTGTGGGCGAACATCTGGTCCTTGGCGCGGGAGTAGTCCTCCCAGCGCGTGATCGATTCCAGGTCCATGGGCGACAGCTTCCAGCGCCGCATGGGGTCACCGAGCCGGGAGCGGAAGCGCTTCTCCTGCTCGACGTCGGAGACGCTGAACCAGTACTTGCGCAGGATGATCCCGTCGTCGAGGAGCATCTGCTCGAAGACCGGGCACTGCTGCAGGAAGCGTTGGTACTCCACCTCGGTGCAGAAGCCCATGACCCGTTCGACGCCCGCCCGGTTGTACCAGCTGCGGTCGAAGATCACGATCTCCCCGGCGGCGGGCAGGTGCTCGACGTAGCGCTGGAAGTACCACTGGGTGCGCTGCCGCTCGGTCGGCGCGGGCAGTGCCGCGATCCGCACGGTGCGGGGGTTGAGGTACTGCGTGATGCGCTTGATCGCTGAGCCCTTGCCGGCGGCGTCCCGCCCCTCGAAGACGATGACGACCCGGTTGCCGGTCTGCCTCACCCACTGCTGCATGGTGACGAGCTCGGACTGCAGGCGCTCCAGCTCGTCCTCGTAGGCCTTGGTGGGGAGCTTGGGCGGCTTGGTGGCGTGGGCCTCGGGGTTGTGCCCGGTGGACTTCTGCGTCATCGCCCCATTGTCCGGGTGATCAGTAGCGCTCGCGCGGCGGGGTCGTGTCGTGGTGCTCGATGATCGCGTCGTGACGCGTGTGGCGGCGCTGCTGGTTGATGATCAACGACAGCACGAGCGACAGCGCGCCGGCGCCCATCAGGATGAGGCCGATCATGCCGAGGTCGATGCTCGGGATCGCGTCCTGGACCGCGAACTTCAGGACCGCGCCGACCACGAGGAGAAAGATGCCGAGGCCGATGCCCATGAGGTGCTCCGTAACGTCCGGCCCCGTCCGGGTGATGGGGCGATGAACCCATTACGTACCCTTTGGGTTGCCATTCGTCACTCATCGTCAATACGTTCACCCTTTTAGCGGTCAGGTGTCGCGCAGTTCGAGCCTGAGCTCGCGCACCGCCCCGTCCACGACGACGACCGGGATCCCCCAGTCCTGCTGGTAGAGATGGCAGGCCGCGTGCTCGGGCACCTCGCCGGTGACCGGGTCGCCGTCGCAGGCCGCGGCGCGGACCGAGACGTGCAGGATGCCGTCGCCCACCCGGGGGTCGAGGTGCAGCCACCGGGTCAGCCCCTGGGCCGTGCCCGAGCCCTCGCGCAGCAGCGCCTCGGGCGAGCTCGACACCATCAGCTGCGTCGGGTCGCCCCACCGCAGGTCGAGCTTCTGCCCCGTCGGGGGCACGAAGTCCACCACCAGGTCGACCTCGCCGGGGGCGATCTCGGTGCGGGGCCGCTGCGTGGTGTGCGCGAGACCGTCGACCCGGCGAGCCACCGGCGGTATGCCGATCCGCTCGATCCGGTGCGCCGCCGACTCGACGACCAGCAGGGTCTCGTCGTCGTCCACGAGGACGTCGCTCGGCTCGGCCAGGTCGCCGAGCAGCGTCGACACCTCGCTGCTCGCGGGGTCGTAGCGGCGCACCGCGCCGTTGTAGGTGTCGGCGATCGCGACCGAGCCGTCCGGCAGGACGCTCACCCCGAGCGGGTGCTGCATCAGGGCCTGCGCGGCCGGCCCGTCGACGTGACCGAAGTCGAACAGACCCTGCCCCACGACGGTCTCGACCTGGACGGCCGGGGCGAGATCCGCTGCTGCGACGGCCCCCTGGCCGCCGGTCGGCGCCACGGTGACGCGGCGCAGCGCGGAGGTCTCGGAGTCGGCCACCCACAGGACCTCCCCGTCGGCGGAGACGGCGAGCCCCGACGGCTGCGCGAACCAGCAGTCGCCCCCATCCCCGTCCCGGATCCCCTCGGCCGAGGTGCCGGCCAGCACCTGGATCTCGTTGTCCGCCGGGTCGGCTCGCAGGTCGAGCGACCACAGCTGGTGGGTGCCCGCCATGGCCACGACGAGCCGATCCTGCCACCAGGCCAGGTCCCACGGGGTCGACAGGTCCTGCGCGAGCGCCGGTCCCCCGCCGGTGCGCTCGCGCAGCTGGGAGCCGGTGCCGGCGAGAGTGGTCCACTCCCCCGACACCAGGTGCAGACCCCGCACCTGGTGGTTGACGCTGTCGGCGACCGCGACGTCCACGCCGGTGCGGGCAGCCACCTCGGGCGGCAGCAGCAGCACGCCCTGCGGCTCCGCGAGGGGCGGCTGGGCGGCATACCGCGTCTGCTCGGTCACGAGATCGGGTGCCAGCCGGACGATCTCGTGGTGCGCGGTGTCGGACACGAGCACCGAGCCGTCGTCGAGCCGGACCGCCTTGCCCGGGAAGCGCAGCGGCGAGGTGGGCGGCGGCGGGGCGACGTAGGGGCCGTCCCCGCGGCGCAGGGTCCCCTTGGCGTCATGCTCGGCGAGCAGCTCGCGGACGAGGACCTCGAGGCCGTGGGCGTGGCCCTCGCCCGACATGGACGCGACGACATAGCCCTCGGGGTCGATGACGACGAGGGTCGGCCAGGCGCGCGCGGTGTACGCCTGCCAGGTGACCAGGTCCGGGTCGTCGAGGACGGGGTGGTGCACGGCGTAGCGCTCGACGGCGGCGGCGAGCGCGTCGGGGTCGGCCTCGTGGACGAACTTGGGCGAGTGGACGCCGATCAGCACGAGGCTGTCGGCGAACTCCTGCTCCAGGGGCCGCAGCTCGTCCAGGACGTGCAGGCAGTTGACGCAGCAGAAGGTCCAGAAGTCGAGGACGACGACCTTGCCCCGCAGCTCGGCGAGGGTGACCTCGCGCCCTCCGGTGTTGAGCCACCCCCGGCCGACGAGCTCGGGGGCACGGACGCGGGCACGACGATCAGCCATGACACGCAAACCTACCCCCGGTGAAGGCATCGACCGGCCTTCGTCCGCCAGGCTGATGCCTCTACCCCCGGCGGGTCTGGTCCTGGCCGGCGATCCGGCCCAGCCGCTCGTTGTAGGCCCGCAGCTCGGCGTCCTCGTCGCGCTCCGCCTCGCGGTCGTAGCGCCGAGACTCACGCGAGTCCGACCGCACCCAGTCCGCCACGACCAGCAGCGCCAGGATCATGGTGGGGAACTCACCGATCCCCCAGGCGATGGCGCCACCGTCCTGCTGGTCCTGCAGGAGGTTCCAGCCCCAGCCGAGCTGCAGCGCCTGGTAGAAGGTGGGCGCGAGCAGCGTCGTCCCGGACATCAGCGCGATCCCGAACCACGCGTGGAAGCCGAGCGTCCCCAGCAGCAGGACCAGGCGGCCCGGCGCCGGCCACTTGCGCGGGCCCGGGTCGACGCCGATCAGGACCCACGCGAAGCCGTAGCCCGCCAGCACGAAGTGGACGACCATGAGCACGTGCCCGGTGTGGGTGCGCAGCGCGAGCTCGAACAACGGCGTGAAGTAGAAGACGATCAGGCTGGCGTAGAAGTTGATCGCCGCCACCAGCGGGTTGGCCATGAACCCCACCCACCGGGAGCCGAGGGCCGCGCTGAGGAGCTCGCGCAGCCCGAACGACCCGTCGTGCCGGGGCCTCAGGACGCGCAGCGCCAGCGTCGAGGGCGCCCCCAGGACCAGGAGCATCGGGACGCCCATCATCAGCGCCATGTGCATCGACATGTGCCACGAGAAGGACACCTTGCCGAGCACCCCGGGCCCGCCCTGCGTCGCCAGCAGGAAGATCGCGTGGCCGGCCAGCCAGGCCAGGGTGCGGGTGACGGGCCAGCGATCGCCGCGCCGGTGCAGCACGCGCACACCGTGCAGGTAGAGCCCGACGGCGATCAGGGAGAGCGACAGCCACAGCCAGTCGACGCGCCAGGTCGACAGCCAGGACCAGCCCTGCGGCACGGCCGGCGCCGGGTAGCCCGTGAGCGACTCGGCCGCGGTGATGCCCGGCTGGACCTCGGGGACGGGCGGGGCCGACCGCGACAGGGCGACCCCGAGCCCGACGGCGAGCCCCATGACGGCGAGCTCGATGGCGGCGAACCGGGCGAACCCGGCGGCCAGGGTGGGGTTCTCGCGCAGGCGAGCGACGTACGCGCGCCGTTGCCGCAGACCGACCAGGGCGAGGGCCACGAGCAGGAGGACCTTGAGCACGATGAGCAGGCCGTATGCCGACGCGAGCCCCCGCCACGAGCCGACCCGCACGGCGGCGTTGAGCAGGCCGGACAGCGCGACGAAGGCCAACGACCAGGTCGCCACGTGGGAGTAGCGCTCGACGGTGACGCCCAGGTCCCGCCCGCGCAGGAGGGGCCGCAGGACGAGGATCCCCAGCAGGCCACCGAGCCACAGGACGGCGCCGAGCAGGTGGTACTGCAGCGACGTCACGGCGGTGTCGTGCGCGACCGATCCTGCGGCGTGACCCGCGAGGCCGAGGGGGAAGAGCGCGAGGAGGCCGAGGACGAGCATCCAGGCGAGGGTGTAGCGCGAGCGGCCCACGGCGGCGCCGGTGGTGACGACCATGCCGATCAGGGCCGAGACCACGGTGGCCCGGATGGCGTCGAAGCTCATCGCGAACGCCCCGAACTGGTCCCCGAACTGCGGGTCCGTCGGGGACATGCCCGCCGCGTCGGCGAACGTGAGGACCACGCCGGCGAGCCCTGCGACGACCCAGATCATGCCGGTCAGGCTGGCCGCGCGGGCCGCCGTCACACGACGGGTCCCTTCGCGGTCGTCGGGCACCAGCATCGTGCCGACGAGGAGCAGGCCGACGGTGGCGGTCAGCGCGACGTCGTGGACGGCGCGGACCAGGGGCAGGCCCCAGCGGACCGCGGGGCCGGCGTCCCCGAGACCCGTCACGAGCTCGGTGAAGGCACCCGTCGCGAGCCCGCCGGCCAGCAGCGCGACCAGCGCCCCGACGAGAGGGACCGTCGCGATGACCGTGCGGGCCTCCCGGGAGTCGTCCCGGTGGGGCGTGGACGGGGACGCGACCTGGGTGCTGCTCACCCCTCCAGCCTAAGGCGACGCAGGGACGCGGTCGGCTCCGCCCGTCGTTAGGGTGGGGCCATGCCCATCCACCCGGCACCACCCACGGACCTGCCTGGCCTCGTCAACGCCTTCGCGCACACGGGACAGGCCGTCACCGACCTCGGACGCGGGCTCACCGACGAGCAGCTCGCGCTCCCGACCGACTGCCCCGGCTGGACGGTCAAGGACCACGTCTCGCACGTCGTGGCCGTCGAGTCCCACCTCGAGGGGCTGCCCGAGCCGCACGTGGACGTGCCTGGATACGACCACGTCCGCAACGACCTCGGCCGCTTCATGGAGGTGGGCGTCGAGGCGCGCCGCTCGCGTGCCGGCGTGGACGTCGTGCGCGAGCTGGAGTACGTCCTCGGCCGGCGCGTCGCGACCGTCGGCAGCCCGGGCCTCGAGCTCGACTCCATCGTCGCCGGCATGCAGGACCGCCCCACGACCGTCGGCGAGCTGCTGCGCATGCGCACCATGGACATCTGGGTGCACGAGCAGGACATCCGCGCGGCCCTGGACGAACCCGGCAACCTGGACTCGCCCGCGGCCGCGGTGTTCGTGGCGTCGGCGGTGCGGATCGTGCCCCAGGCCATCGCCCGTCGTGCCGAGGTGCCCATCGGCGACACGGTGATCCTCGAGCTCACCGGCCCCGTGACCGCGCGCATCGGGGTGCGGGTCGAGGACGGCACCGAGGAGGACCCGCGTCCGCACGGCGTCGTGCTCTTCGGCGGGGAGGGGGACCAGCAGTCGTCGGGCAACACCACGACGACCATGCGGGCCATCGACCCCAACACCCAGATCACCACGGCCAAGCTGTCCACCAGCGCGTTCGGACGCCTCGCCGCGGGCCGCCGCTCGGTCGACGAGGTGACCTACACCGTGGCCGGGGGCGACGAGGACGTGGCGCGGCGCGTGCTGGCCAGCCTCCGCTTCACCCCCTGACGAACGCCGCCCACCCGGCACACCCCGTCCGCCCCATCCGCCCCGTCCGCCCGAGCGGTCTCGCGAGAGTTGAGGCTTCAGCAAATTAGTTGTATGCTGCAAGCAAATGAATACGCCACACCCTGCGCCTGAGCATCTCCTCGGCCCCTCCACCGATCTCGGTGCGAGCATGACGCGGGCGGCCAAGGCGAGCATCGTCCTCAAGCACATCTCCCCCCTCCCGATGTCCGGGATCGAGCATGCCGCGCTGCCCGTCCTCTTCGCCGCCCACGACCAGCCCCGACGGGTCTCCGACCTCGCCGCCGCCTGCCACCTCGACGTCTCGACCACCAGCCGTCAGGTCAGTGCCCTCACCGCGCTCGACCTGGTGACCAAGCAGGCGGACGACCGGGACCGCCGGGCCCAGGTCATCGCGATCACCGACACCGGTCGGGAGCTCGTCATACGACTGCGCGAGGAGCGCGCCGCCCGGTTCGCCGAGATCCTGCACGACTGGGACGCCCACGACATCCAGGCCCTCAGCGGCCTGCTCGACCGATATGCCGACGCCGTCGAGCGTCACCTGCACTCTCAAGGAGCCTGATGGCCAGCACCACCCCCGCCTCCCCGGCAGCGTCCGGGGAGCTCTCCCACAAGCAGATCGTCACGATCCTCCTCGGTCTGATGGCTGGGATGTTCCTCGCCGCGCTCGACCAGAACGTCGTCGGCACCGCGATCAAGACCATCGCCGACGACCTCCACGGCCTGGACCAGCAGGTCTGGGTCACGACGGCCTACCTGATCACGTCGACGATCTCGACCCCGATCTACGGCAAGCTGTCCGACATCTACGGCCGCAAGCGCTTCTACCTCGCCGCCATCACGATCTTCGTCGCCGGCTCGCTGCTCTGCACGATCCCCCAGACGATGTACCAGCTGGCCGGCGCCCGCGCCGTGCAGGGCCTCGGCGCCGGTGGTCTCATGTCGCTGGCCCTCGCCATCATCGGCGACGTGGTCCCGCCGCGCGAGCGCGCCAAGTACCAGGGCTACTTCCTGGCCGTCTTCGGCACCTCGAGCGTGATCGGCCCGGTCCTCGGCGGGTTCTTCGCCGAGCGCGACTCCATCCTCGGCCTCGCCGGGTGGCGCTGGATCTTCTTCATGAACGTCCCGATCGGCCTGATCGCCTTCGCCGCCGTCATGGCGACGCTGCACCTCAACCACACCCCGCGCAAGGCCCGCATCGACTGGGCCGGGGCCACCACGATCATCGTCGGTCTGGTGCCGCTGCTCCTCGTCGCCGAGCAGGGCCGCACCTGGGGCTGGACCTCGGCCGCGTCCCTGGCCTGCTTCGCCATCGGCCTGGCCGGCATCGCGGCCTTCATCTGGTCCGAGGCGCGCGCCGGTGACGACGCCCTGATCCCCCTGCGCATCTTCCGCAACCGCACCATCGTCATCTCGCTCACCGGCGGCTTCGTCATCGGAGCCGGCATGTTCGGCGGCATGATGTCGATCCCGCTCTACCTCCAGATCGTGCACGGCTCGTCGCCCACCACGTCGGGTCTGCAGATGCTCCCCATGGTCGTCGGGATGATGCTGGCCTCGATCGTGTCCGGCCAGCTCATGAGCAAGACCGGACGCATCAAGATCTTCCCGCTGATCGGCGTGACGCTCATGACGATCGTCCTCTTCGCGCTGTCCCGCATCACCGCCGACAGCAGCCTCACCTGGGTCATGACGCTGATGTTCTTCTTCGGCCTCGGGCTCGGCAACACGATGCAGCCCCTGACCCTGGCCGTGCAGGCCGCGGTCGAGCCGCGCGAGATGGGTATGGCGACCTCCTCGGCCACGTTCTTCCGCCAGATCGGTGGCACGCTCGGCGTCGCGATCTTCTTGTCCGTGCTGTTCAACTCGCTCGGCGACAGCATCAAGGACGCCTTCACCAGCGCCGCCAAGGACCCGAGCTTCCTCGCCGCCCTGCGTGACCCGGCCGTGTCCGCCTACTCACCGGAGTCGGCGGGGCTCGTCAAGGGCATGGCCAGCGGCCAGGGCGCCAGCGGTCTCGGCAACGTCGGCGCGGACTCCTCCATCATCGACAAGCTGCACCCTGCCCTGTCCCACCCCATCAAGGCGGGCTTCGCGACGTCGATGGACCACGTCTTCCTCCTCGGGGCGATCGTGTGCGGGATCGGTGTCCTGGTCCTGGCCTTCCTGCCGAACGTGGTGCTGTCCAACCAGTCGGCGCAGGCAGCGATGGCCGCCCAGCGGGCCAAGTCCGACCGGGGCCTGCTGCCGCTCGGTGACGACGCCTCCGAGTCGGACAAGCGCCTGCACGACAGCCTCGAGAAGTTCCTGCTGGACGCCGCGGCGTTCGAGACCGGCGGACACACCTTCGACGAGCTGCAGGACACCTGGGACCACCTGGAGGACCACCAGCTGGACCCGCACCGCAAGGGTCGCCACCGCGCGTCCGACCCCGCCACCCACTGATCCGCTGATCCGCTGGTCGGCCTGAGGTGGTCACATCCGCTTGGCGTGCCAACCCAGGCGGACGTGACCACCTGAGGTAGGTCCCCTCGGGGTCGGGCTATCGTGACGAGCATGAGCGAGACTCCCGACAGCGCTTCTCCGCGCACCCGGTGGGCCGAGCTGGTCGGCGACGACGGGGGCGCGGACTACGAGCGCCGCATCCAGCAGGTCCTCGACCTGACCTCTGCCGCCGGCGGGAACCCGCACGGCGAGGCCGAACTCGTCGTTTCGCTGCTGCCTGAGGGCGGCCGCGTGCTCGACGCCGGTTGCGGCACCGGCCGGGTCGCCGTGCGCCTGGCGGAGCTCGGCCACCCGGTCGTGGGCGTCGACGCCGACCTGTCGATGCTGCGGGTCGCCGCCGACCGCAACCCACGGATCCCCTTCTGGCTCAGCGATCTCGCCGACCTCGACGTCCCGCAGGGCATCATCGGCGCGGGCTTCGACGTCGTCCTCCTCGCGGGCAACGTCATCCCCCTGCTCGCGCCAGGCACCCTCGACCAGGTCGTCCGCAACCTCGCCGGCGTCCTCAAGCCGGACGGGGTGCTGGTCGCCGGGTTCGGGCTCGACCACGAGCACCTGCCCGCCGGCGTCGAGCCCACTCCCCTCTCGGACTACGACCGAGCCTGCGCCGCAGCGGGACTCGAGCTGTCCGAACGCCGTGGCACCTGGGAGGGCGGGGACTTCACCGGCGGGTCGTATGCCGTGAGCCTCCACCGGCACGCCACCAAGGCCCCCAGCCCCCTGGGGCGACTGCGGTCGTTGCTGCACCGCTGACGCACCCGTCCCAGTAGCGGACGGTCCCGCCTCGCGGCGACCCCGTGGGGCACAGTGGTGCGCGGACCGCAGCGGTCCGGCATACGACGACATCACTCGACCCACGGGAGCCACCGTGCCCAGCCAGGCCACCGAACCCACCTATGTCCTCACCCTCACCGCGCGCCCCGACGTCGTGGGGATCGTGCACGGGGTGAGCGGGTTCCTGGTCGAGCACGGCTGCACGATCCTCGAGTCGAGCCAGTTCGGCGACCCTGAGGCGGACGCGTTCTTCATGCGCGTGCAGTTCAGCGGGCCGGTGCCCGAGATCGACCGACTGCGAGCGGACTTCGCGCCGGTGGCCGAAAGGTTCGCGCTCACCTGGGACCTGCAGGACGCCGCCCGCCCCACCCGCACGCTGCTCATGGTCAGCCGCTTCGGCCACTGCCTCAACGACCTGCTCTTTCGCGCCCGCATCGGCGCCCTCAACGTCGAGATCCCTGCCGTCGTCTCCAACCACGAGGACTTCCGCACGCTCGTCGAGGGCTACGGCATCCCCTTCCACCACGTCCCCGTGACGCGCGAGACCAAGGCCGAGGCCGAGGGGCGCCTGCTGGAGCTCGTCGACGAGCTGGACGTCGAGCTGGTGGTGCTCGCTCGCTACATGCAGGTGCTGTCGGACGACTTGTGTCGCGCGCTGGACGGGCGGGCCATCAACATCCACCACTCGTTCCTGCCGAGCTTCAAGGGCGCCCGCCCCTACCACCAGGCCCACGCCCGCGGCGTCAAGCTGATCGGCGCGACCGCGCACTACGTCACCGCGGACCTCGACGAGGGGCCGATCATCGAGCAGGACGTCGCGCGCGTAGACCACTGGGCGGCGCCGGAGCGGATGGTCGCCATCGGTCGCGACGTGGAGACGCAGGTCCTCGCCCGCGCGGTCGAGTGGCACGCCGAGCACCGGATCATCCGCGACGGCCACCGCACGATCGTCCTGCGCTGACGCCCTGGGCGCTCACGCGCACGCAGCCGTCGCACCCGACCGTCGCACCCGCCGTCCCCGGTCTGGACCTCCAGCCCCCGTCTTGCCGTGCAGCCCCCGTCTCCTGCTGCAGCGCAAGACAGGAGACGGTCGCCGAGACAGGAGACAGT
>NZ_DCYC01000049.1:0-10691 GCF_002330965.1 Arsenicicoccus sp. UBA2120 | reverse complement strand
GGAGACAGTCGCCGAGACGGGGAACGGACGGACGCCGAGACAGGAGACGGTCGCCGAGACAGGAGACGGTCACCGAGACAGGGAACGGACGCCGAGGCGCCAGCACACGCAATGGCGGGGCCGGACGCGTCGCGCCCGACCCCGCCGTCATACGACTGAGACCGCTCAGCCCCAGACGAGCCCGCGGGCCGGGTCCTCGAGCACCTTGGCGACGTCGGCCAGAAACCTCGAGCCGAGCTCGCCGTCGATCAGCCGGTGGTCGAAGGACAGCGCGAGCTGCGTGATCCAGCGCGGCACGATCTCCTCGGACCCGTCGGCCGCGGTGACGACCCAGGGCTGACGACGCACCGCGCCGAAGGCCAGGATCGCGGACTCGCCGGGGTTGATGATCGGCGTGCCCGTGTCGACGCCGAAGACGCCGACGTTGGTGATCGTGATCGTGCCGCCGGACATCTCGGCGGGCTGCGTGCGCCCGGCCCGGGCGGTCTCGACGAGCGAGCCCATGGCCTGCGCCAGCTCGAGCATCGACAGGCGGTCGGCGTCCTTGATGTTGGGCACCATCAGACCGCGCGGCGTGGCGGCCGCGATCCCGAGGTTGACGTAGTTCTTGTGCACGATCTCCTGGTTGGCCTCGTCCCAGGTCGCGTTGACGCCGGGGTTGCGGCGGCTGGCGACGATCAGGGCCTTGGCGACGACGAGGAGCGGCGAGACGCGGACGTCCTTGAACTCCTTGTCCTTCTTGAGCCGGTCGACCAGCGCCATCATCTCGGTGACGTCGACGGTGATGAACTCGGTCACGTGCGGCGCCGTGAACGCCGACCCGACCATGGCCTGCGCGGTCACCTTGCGCACGCCCTTGATCGGGATGCGCACCTCGCGCTCGGCGTCGCCGGCCAGACCCCTCGAGCCGTATGCCGGAGCGCCCGCCGCCTCCTGGGGCTGCGCGCCTCCCGCGAGGTAGGCGTCGACGTCGGCGCGCGTGACCACGCCGCCGTCACCCGTGCCGGTGACGGCCGTGAGGTCCACGCCCTTGTCCTTGGCGTACTTGCGGACGGGGGGCTTGGCGAGGGCCTTGCCGGGACGGGATCCCGCGCCGTCGGCGACCTCGACCGCGACGCCGTGCGGGTCCACGACGGTCGGGTGGGTCATCTCGGTGGCCGCCGCGACCTGCGCGAAACCACCCCAGGACTCGGGGTTCTTGGTCTCGCTCGGGGTGGGCAGCGGGCCGCGCTGGTGCTTGCGGGGGCGGCGCTTGGCGTCGGTCACCTTGGGGCCGTAGCCGACGAGGACCGCGACGCGCTCCTCCTTGGGGGCGGCGGACGTGCCCGTCCCCATGGCCTCGTCGACCTGGGCCTGGGTGGCCGCGGCGGACGCGTCGTCGGGCTCGGCCGGGGCGTCCCCACCGCCGGTGCCGTCGTCGATGGCGATGATCGGGGTGCCCACGTCGACCGTCTCGCCCTCGGGCGCCATGATCTGGGCGACGGTGCCGGCCCACGGGATCGGCAGCTCGACCAGGGACTTGGCGGTCTCGATCTCGACGACGATGTCGTTGACCTTGACCTCGTCGCCCTCCTTGACCTTCCACGTCACGATCTCGGCCTCGAGCAGACCCTCACCGGGGTCCGGGAGGTTGAACTTCTTGATTGCCATGTGAATTCGCTCCTCTCGGGCTCAGTGGGCCAGGACGCGGTCGACGCCGTCGAGCACGCGGTCGAGGTCGGGCAGGAAGTGCTCCTCGTACTTCGAGGGCGGGTAGGGCAGGTAGTAGCCCGTGACGCGCTGCACCGGCGCCTCGAGCTGGTAGAAGCAGCGCTCCTGCACCTGGGCCGCGATCTCGGAGCCGAGACCGAGGAAGGACGCGGCCTCGTGGACGACGACCAGCCGACCGGTCCGCTCGACCGACGCGCAGACGGTGTCGATGTCGAGCGGGCTGACCGAGCGCAGGTCGATGACCTCGAGCGAGGTGCCCTCCTCGGCGGCCGCCGCGGCAGCCTGGATGCAGGTCTTGACCATGGGGCCGTAGCAGACGACCGTGACGTCGGTGCCGGGCACGATCACGTTGGCGCCGTAGAGGCCTCGCGGCGCGGACGGCGCCTCGAGGTCGACCTCGCCCTTCTCGTGGTAGCGCCGCTTGGGCTCGTAGAAGATCACCGGGTCGTCGGACTCGATGGCCTGCTGGATCCCCCAGTAGGCGTCCTCGGGGTTGGACACGAAGACCGTGCGCAGCCCCGCGGTGTGGGCGAAGTAGGCCTCGTTGGACTCGCTGTGGTGCTCGACCGCCCCGATGCCGCCACCCATCGGGATGCGGATCACCATGGGCAGCCGGAGCTTGCCGCGCGAGCGGTAGTGCATCTTGGAGACCTGGGACACGATCTGGTCGAACGCCGGGTAGACGAAGCCGTCGAACTGGATCTCCGCGACGGGGCGGTAACCCCGCAGCGCCATACCGACGCTCGTCCCGATGATGCCGGACTCGGCCAGGGCCGAGTCCATGACCCGGTGCTCGCCGAAGTCCTTCTGCAGGTGCTCGGTGATGCGGAAGACGCCGCCGAGCTTGCCGACGTCCTCTCCGCACAGGACGACCTTGGGGTCGCGCTCCATGGCGGCGCGGAGGCCGGCGTTGATGGCCTTGGCAATGGTCAGCTTGGTCATCGTTCAGTCCTCGAAGCTCGCGGCGTAGGCAGCGAACTCCGCGCGCTGCTGCTCGATCAGGGCGTGGTCGTCCTCCACGTAGACGTGGTCGAACATGCCGTGCGGGTCGGGCTCGGTCATGCCGATCGTCCCCGTGCGGATCTCCTCGGCCAGGGCGTCGGCCTCGCGCTGCAGGTCGTCGAAGAACGCCTGGTCGGCCTTGCCGGAGCGGATGAGATAGGCCCGCAGCCGCTGGATGGGGTCGCGGTGCTTCCACACCTCGACCTCTGCGTCCACGCGGTACTTCGTCGGGTCGTCCGAGGTCGTGTGTGCGGACATGCGGTAGGTGAAGGCCTCGATTAACGACGGGCCCTGGCCGTCGCGGGCGCGGTCGAGCATCGCCTTGGAGACCGCGTACGACGCCAGCACGTCGTTGCCGTCGACGCGGATGCCCGGGAACCCGAAGCCGTTGGCGCGGTGGTAGAGCGGGCCGCGGGTCTGGCGCTCGTTGGGCTCGGAGATGGCCCACTGGTTGTTCTGGCAGAAGAACACGATGGGGGCGTTGTTGACGCCGGCGAAGACGAAGGACTCGTTGACGTCGCCCTGCGCGGTGGCCCCGTCGCCGAAGAACGCGACGACCGCGGCGTCGCGGTCGGGGTCGCCCGTGCCCACGTCGCCGTCCAGCGTGATCCCCATGGCGTAGCCCGTGCCCATGAGCACCTGGTTGCCGATGACGATCGTGTAGAGCTGCATCCCCACCTCATTGGGGTCCCACCCGCCCTGGTCGACGCCCCGGAACTGCGACATCACCTGCAGGGGCTTGACGCCGCGGCACCAGCCGACGCCGTGCTCGCGATAGCCGGGGAAGGCGTAGTCCTGTTTGCGCATCGCCCGGCCGACCCCGATCTGGGCGGCCTCCTGGCCGAGCAGCGAGACCCACAGGCCCAGCTCGCCCTGACGCTGCAGCGCCGTGCCCTCGGTGTCGACGCGGCGGATGAGGAACATGTCGCGGTAGAAGCCGCGCAGGTCCTCGTCGGTCAGCCCGTCGAGATAGCGGGAGTACTCAGGGTGGTCGACTCGCTCCCCCTCGGGGGTGAGCAGCTGCACCATCTCCGGCCCGCCGTAGGCGTCACTGCCGCCTGGGCGGGCGACGACGTTGTCGCTCATGGGTGATCTCCTTCGATCCTCGGGCCGGGCAGGGTCGCTGCTCGGTCCGGCTCGGGGCCACGACGGGCGGGGTCACCGCCCAGGGCCGGCCTCGTCGAGGTGACGACGTCGGGCCGGTCGCTCGTGGCGGTCAACACGTCCCGTCGGACGCTTGGGCCTGGCGAGGGCAGCGTACCTGCCCGCCCCGTCCCTGTCGCCAGTCGGGTCAGGGCGCGCTGCGAGCAGGGGTGCCGCGCGGGGCGCTCGCCGGGGACGCAGCCGGGGGCGCCGCCGGAGCGGTCGTCGCCGTGGGCGAGTCCTCGCCTCCGACCCCGCCGGTGCGGCTCGGGCTGGGGCCGGGCTGCGGCGACGCGGTCGGGGCGGGCGACGTCGGCACCGCAGTCGTGGGCGTCGGCGTCGGCGTCGGCAGGGGCCCGACGATCGACCCGGGCGTGGTGGGGGTGCCGGGTGTGGGGGTCGGCGAGCCGGGACCCGTGGGGCTCTGGCCGGGGCCGGTGGGGGTGGTGCTGGGATCGGTGGGCGTGGAGCCGGGCGTCGTCGTCGGGTCCGTGGTCCCGGGCGCGGGCTCCGTGGGGGTCGGCGGGCTACCCGTCGACGGCTCGGGCACCGGCTCCGTCATACGACGCATGATCGGGTCCTCCCCGACCGGGTCGGGCTCGGCGGGGACGTCGCCCGGCGGCTGCGTGGGAGGCGGCGTGCGGTCGGGCGTCGTCGGCGCCTGGGCGATGAGCGGGGACGCGTTGCTCGCGCCGTCGTCGACGACCGGGCCGGCCTCGGGGGCCGGGACCGGCCCCAGGTCGGCCATGGACGCCAGCACCTCGTCGGCGTCGACGCCGGTCAGCGGCTCGGCCACCTCGAGCAGCGGCAGCAGGGCCGCCAGGGCCTCGAGGCGCTCCTGCGCAGGCTCGATGACGGTCTGCTCGAGCACCTGGCCGCGCGGCGCTGCGGACAGCAGGACGATGCCGTCGAGCGGGTCCGAGGGAGCCACCGGCGCCTCGGGTCGTTGGGCCTGCTGCACGACCAGCGCGCGCGAGACGGACGGACCCTGAGCGGTCAGCGCGTCGGCCGGACCATCGGTCTCGTATGCCGAACCGCCGGTCGCCGTCAGGCCGGGGGTCGTGGTCGACCCGCCGCCGAGCACCCCCTCCAGGGTCCCGGGGCCGGTGGTCAGCGACAGGCCCGCCAGGCCGAGGGTGGCGGAGACACCGAGAGCCGACAGGGCGAGGGCCGGCCTCCAGGCCGTCCCCCCCTGCCGTCTCATGGGCCTGTGCCTAGACCCGGGTGTCTCCATGCTCTCCATGGTGCGGTCACGGTGCAGTCACCGACAAGTGAACCGGAGGCAAACCGTCCCTGCTGACTAGTCACCCGGCTGGACGCGTGCCCGGACACGGTCAGCGACCTCGAGCAGGCGCGTGTTGGCCTCCTCCTCGCCGATGGTGATGCGGACGCCGTCGTTGCCGTACTGCCGCACGACCAGCCCGGCGTCGCGGCACGCCTCGGCCAGCTCCGTGCAGTGCTCCCCCACCGGGAAGTACACGAAGTTGGCCTGGGTGTCGGGCAGGCGCCACCCCTGCTCGGCCAGGCCACGCGTCACACGGTCACGCTCCGTGACCAAGGCCTCTACCCGCTCGTCCAGCTCGGCGAAGAGGCCGAGGCTGGCGACGGCGGCGTCCTCGGCGATCCGCGAGACACCGAAGGGCAGGGCGCACTTGCGCAGCGCCGCCGCGACCTCGGAGGGCGCCACGGCATACCCGACCCGCAGCCCGGCGAGGCCGTAGGCCTTGGAGAAGGTCCGCAGCACCGCGATGTTGGTGTGGTTGCGGTAGAGGTCGAGCGCGTCGGGCGTCTCGGGGTCGCGGACGAACTCGAGGTAGGCCTCGTCGATGACGACCAGGACGTGCGGCGGGACCGCAGCCAGGAAGGCCTCGAGCTCGTCGGCGTGGACCGAGGGCCCGGTGGGGTTGTTGGGCGTGCAGACGATGACCAGGCGGGTGCGGTCGGTGATGGCCGCAGCCATGGCGTCGAGGTCGTGGCGCTGGTCGGCCGTGAGCGGCACCTGCACGCTGGTGGCCCCGGCGAGCGCGGTGACGATGGGGTAGAGCTCGAACGAGCGCCACGCGTAGACCACCTCGTCGCCCGGGCCGCAGGTGGCGGTCACGAGCTGGGTGAGGACGCCGGACGACCCGGTGCCGGTCGCGATGTGGTCGTTGGGCACCCCGAGGAAGTCGGCGAGCGCCTGCGTCAGCTCGGTCACCGCCATGTCCGGGTAGCGGTTGACCGTGGTCGCGGCCGACGCGATGACCTCGAGCACGCTCGGCAGCGGCGGGTAGGGGTTCTCGTTGCTGCTGACCTTGTAGGTCGTGCGGTCGGGCAGCTCCGGCGCCGGGCGACCGGGGACGTAGGCGGGGACGCTGGCGAGCGCCTCGCGCAGCCGCACCTCGCTCTCGGGGGTGGCCGCGTCGTCGCGGTCGGGGCTGAGCTCGCTGGTGGCGGCATCGGCTGCGGTCATGGCACCACCATATGCGGGGGCCGACATGTCACCATATGGCCATGAAGAACTTCGCGATCAAGACGCTCGTCAACGGCATCGCGCTCTGGGTCGCGGCCATGGTGGTCTCCGGGATCCACCTCGGCGAGGACAAGCCCTCGCTCGCCACGCGCCTGCTGTCGATCCTGCTGGTGGCCATCGTGTTCGGGCTGATCAACGCGGTCGTGAAGCCGGTCGTCAAGCTGCTGTCGCTGCCGGCGATCATCCTCACGCTGGGGCTGTTCACCTGGGTGATCAACGCCCTCATGCTGCAGGTCACGTCCTGGCTGGCCGGCCCGCTCGGGCTGGACTTCCGGGTCGACAGCTTCTTCTGGGACGCGATCCTGGGCGCCCTGGTCGTGGCGTTCGTGTCGCTGCTGCTCAACATCCTGCTGCCGGACGCCGACGAGGTCTGAGCCCCCCACCGTTGGTCACCACTGACGCTGTGGATCGTTCAAGGGGCGCGCGATTCGTCCGTTGGTGACCAATGGCGAGGGTGGTGGTTGTGGTGGCTGTGGTGGTGGGGCCGGCCTCAGGCGCGGGGTCGGCCGTCCACGAGGTATGCCGTGCCGCTGCCGGCCGGGGTGGCGGCGAGGCGCTCCAGCAGGGTCACGACATACGGCGCGCAGTGCTCCCGGACCTGCTCGGGCGTGGCCCAGTGCAGGGCGCGGATCTCGCGCGGCTGCAAGGTGACTCGGTCCACCAGGTCGGCCGGGTGCACCCCGCCGTCGAAGACGAACAGGGTGGCGTCGCTCCAGCCGCGATAGGGCGGGAGCCAGTCGACGACGAGCAGGTCGCGGGCCGGCAGGTCCAGCCCGAGCTCCTCGGCGACCTCGCGCTCGGCCGTGGCGGACGGCGGCTCACCGGGGTCGACGATGCCGCCGGGCAGGTCCCACTCGCGCTTGTAGGTCAGCTCGCAGAGCAGGACGCGGCCATCGGGGTCGCGCAGCAGCGTCTGGGCGATGTTGCGCTTGGTGGGCATCGTGGTGTTGAGGACGCCGAGGAAGCCTTCGCGGGTCTCGGGGCCGGGGTCGCTCGCCAGCCGGGCCATGACGACGTGGTCGCCGTGGCCGGGACCGATGCCGCGCATGGTGCCCTCCTGGCGCAGGCCGAGGCGGGCGGCCACGCGGTGCGTGACGACGTCGTCGGGGTCGTGCAGCGTCTGGACGCGGCGCCACCCGGCGGCGATCCCCGCGGCGACCTGCTCGCGCAGCGCCTCGACCTCGGCCAGGTCGTCGGGCGAGTGCCCCGACAGGTCGAGCTCGACGATCCCGTCGCCGATCTCGCGGACGATCACCGGCGCACCAGCAGGTCGCGGACGGCCTCGGCCACCTCGATGACCAGGTCGCGGCTGGCGCGCGAGACCCCCATGGCGTTGAGGTCGCCGTGGGTGCCGTCCTCGTCGACCCGCAGCGTGACGGGGACGCCGGCCTCCTCGAGCCGCGCGGCATAGGCGAGGCCCTCGTCGCGGAGCACGTCGAAGGCCGACACCAGGACATAGGCGGGAGGCAACCCGCCGAGGTGGCGCGCGAGCAGCGGCGAGGCGTCCGGGTGGGACGCCTGCTCAGGCTCGCGCAGGTAGTGGGAGGCGTACCACTCCATCGTCGACTCGGTCAGGAAGAAGCCGGTGGGGAACAGCGCGTAGGACCGGGACTTGCGGGACCAGTCGGTGACGGGGCATAGCAGCACCTGCAGATCGGGACCGCCGGCCTCGTCCTCGACGGTGCGGTGGCACACGACGGCCGCGAGGTTGCCGCCCGCGCTGTCGCCCATCACGGCGATCGGCGTGGAGGCGTCGCCGCCGAGCTGATCGCGGTGGTCCCGCACGTGGCGGAAGGCCGCCACCGCGTCCTCGACGGCGCACGGGAAGGGTGACTCCGGCGCCAGGCGGTAGTCGACGGAGACGACGGTCAGGCCGGCATAGCGCGCGACGAAACGGCATACGGGATCGGCGCTGTCGAGAGAACCGGCCACGAAGCCGCCGCCGTGGAAGTAGACGACGACGCCGCGGGGCGGCTCGCCCGGGGCGGGGTCGTAGGTGCGCGTGCGGATCGAGCCCGCCGGGCCCGGGAACGAGTCGTCGCGGATCGACGCGACGTGGGGCTGGTGGCCGAAGAGCCAGGCCTCGGTCTCGATCTCGGCGCGCCACTGCTCCGGCGTCAGCTCGGCCGCGTCGCTGCCCGGCGCCAGCTCGAGCATCCGCAGCGCCACCTGGACGTCCGTGCGCAGGGTGTGGCCGTCGATGCGCCGCGGCCGGCCCGCGACGAGACGCAGGACCGGCCGGGGCAGGCGCGCGACACCACGCAGCACGGACTGCGTGGCGCGCAGGGTCAGGGGACGGCGGGTCGAGGGCACGTGCCCATCATGCCCGCGACTCCCCGAACTTGACCGCCGCAACACCCGCGAGGATCAGCGCACCGCCGGCCAGCTGCACGAGGCCCGGGAGCTCCCCGAGCAGGAGCCAGGCAATGAGCACGGCGAACACCACCTCGGTGAGCCCCACGAAGGACGCGACGGTCGAGCCGAGGCGTCGCGTCGCCGCCACGCCGAAGCCGTAGGCCACGGCCGCGGCGAGCAGGACCAGGCCGAGGACGGGCACCCACCAGGGCGCATCCAGGCCGGCGAGGACGACGGGGGCGGTGGTGGCGACCATCGGGATGATGCCGACCGCGCCGGCTAGGCCGAGGACAGCACCACCGACGACCATGCCGCCGGCCGCGAGGGCGATGGGCGGCAGGCCCTTGGTCTCGCGGGCGCCGAGCAGGAAGTAGGTCGCGTTGCAGCACGCCGCCGCGAGGCCCCACAGGAGGCCGACCGGGTCGATGCCGATGCCGCCGAAGAGGTCGATGACCAGGGCGAGCCCGGCCATGGACAGGGTCGCGCCGAGCAGCGTCGCGGGCGACGGGGTGCGGCGGGTGCGCAGCCACAGGTAGCCGACGATGAGGACGGGAGCGAGGTACTCCAGGAGGAGGGCGACGCCGACGGACAGGTGCGTGACGGCGTTGAAGTAGAAGAGCTGGCTGCCGGCCACGGCGACCACGCCATAGGCCAGGATGACGCCCCAGTTGTCGAGGAAGGCGCGCAGCCGGTGGCGCATCAGCCAGAGGGCGGGTATGCCGAGGGCGAGCGCGGCTCCGGCGATGCGTGCGGTGACGGCGGCGCCGGGGCTCCAGCCCGCCTCGAGCAGCGCCTTGGCGAAGGACCCGGAGGTGGCGAAGCCGACGGCCGAGATCAGGGCGAGGACCAGGCCGCGCGAGACGCCGCGCGGGCGGCTCGGGGTCGGGCGCTCGGTGGCCTGCTCGTCCGGGACGTGCGGCAGCGGGTCGACGTCGACCTGGCCGAGGCGCAGCGTGTCCACGACCGGGTCCGCGAGGGTGAGGTCGGTGGTGGTGTCGACGCGGTCGGTGGTGCGGGTCATGGCGGTCATGGGCACTCCTCTCGAGGGCTTCAGGGCACGACGGTCGTGACGCACGTCGTCGAGCGTCATGAGCAAAGTGGGTTTACGCTCATGACGCTAGACCTGTCCTCCGTAAGGAGTCAAGATGACTTTTGCCCATGACACCCGCGACGCTCTGGTATCGATGGCCGCGCTGGTCAACACGGGTGTCGAGCCGGCGACCCTGCAGACCCTGGAGGACCTCGAGGAGTTCGTCGGGCAGTTCGGCTACACCGGGGCGCGGGCGCACGACGAACGCGAGCTGGCGGGCGTCATACGGCTGCGTCGCGAGCTGCACCGGCTGTGGGAGCTCGACGAGGAGGGCGTGGTCGGCCTGGTCAACGACCTGCTCGCCCGCCACCAGGCGCTGCCGCAGGTGGTGCGCCACGAGGGCTGGTGGGACTGGCACCTGCACGCCATCTCCAGCGAGGCGCCGCTGGCCGACCGCATCGCCGTCGAGTCCGCGATGGCGATGGTCGACGTGGTGCGGTCCGGCGAGCTCGACCGGCTGCGGGTGTGCGAGGCCGAGGACTGCGACGGCGTGATCGTCGACCTGTCCAAGAACCGCTCGCGCCGCTACTGCGACCGCGGCTGCGGCAACCGCATGGCCGTCCAGGCCTACCGCTCCCGCAAGACCTACCGCGGGTAGAGGCATCGACCGGCCTCCGTTCACCAGGCCGATGTTCCGGAGGCCGGCTGATGGGTCTACCTGAGGCAGTCACGTCCGCCCGGGTTGGCACGCCAGGCTGATGTGACCAAGGCGGGCGGATCCTGCGGTCCCGTGCGCAGCGATAGAGCCCCGTTGAGTGGTGGGCTTTGAGGTGATGCTCGTTGCCTACCGGTCGCTCTTTTCGAGGGCGACGGTCTCAGTATCGCGGGTTGGGTAGAGCTTGGCCATGGAGCCTTCGGAGAGGTAGCGGCGGTCATCGA
>NZ_DCYC01000050.1:0-4961 GCF_002330965.1 Arsenicicoccus sp. UBA2120 | reverse complement strand
TTCGTGCGCTCGCAGCTCACGAAAGCGCGATTCGGGGCGCCCTCACCGGCCGTTCGTGCGCTCGCAGCTCACGAAGGCGCGATTCGGGGCGCCCTCACCGGCCGTTCGTGCGCTCGCAGCTCACAAACGCCGCGTCCACGCCGGCCGCACGTGTCAAAGGTGCGTGCGGGAAGCAGGTATGCCGCACCCGGGCCCTCCGTACGTGGCAAAGGTGCGTTCCGGACGCAGATCCCACCCGTCGGCGCCGACTCGGACCCTGCGCTCGGCCTTCGTGCGCTCGCAGCTCAGGAACGCGCGATCCGAGGCGCCCTCACCGGCCGTTCGTGGGCTCGCAGCTCATAAACGCCGCGTCCGCGCCGGCCGCACGTGCCAAAGGTGCGTGCGGGGTGCAGGTATGCCGCGTCCGCGCCGGTGTCAGGCGAACAGCCGCCACAGTTCGGGGATCGACGCGCCGGTCATGGTGGGGACGATGCGCAGGCCCTCCTGCTCGGCGATGTCCACCATGTGCGGGATCCCGATGGTGGGGACGCCGGCGGCCAGCGCGGATGCCAGCCCCGTGTTGGAGTCCTCGACCGCGAGGCAGTCCCCCGGCGCCACGCCGAGCAGGCTCGCCGCGGTGAGGTACGGCTCGGGGTGCGGCTTGCCCTGCTTGACAACGTCCCCGGTCACGACCGCGTCGAAGGTCCCCGCGGGCAGCGCCTGGACCATGACGTCGGCGAAGGCGGCATACGACATCGTGACCAGGGCGCAGGGCACCCCGAGCTCACGGGTCGAGGCGAGCAGCGCCTGGGCGCCGGGCCGCCACGGGATGTGCTCGCGGAACCGCCGGATGACGCCGGCGAGGAGGGTCTGCACGACCTCCTCGCGCGGCATCGTCACGGGCGTGTGCTCGCGGATGTAGTCCGCCGACCACAGCAGCGCCTGCCCGACGAGCTGGTGGGCGTGCTCGTCGGACCACTGCCCGCCGAAGGACTCGACGAGGGCGTACTCCTCGGCGATCCAGTAGGGCTCGGAGTCCACCAGGGTGCCGTCCATGTCCCACAGGACGGCGGCGGGCAGCGCGGCGCGCTCGGTCATCGGGCTCCTCGGGTTCGTCGGCGTGCGCGGTCTGCGCGGGCCGCCGAGATGCGACGGCCCGCGCAGACCGCTTCGGTGCGGTCGGTCATGCCTTGAAGTAGCTCGCCTCGGGGTGGTGCGCGACGAGGGCGTCCGTGGACTGCTCGGGGTGCAGCTGCAGCTCCTCGGACAGGGTCACGCCGATCCGCTCGGGCTCGAGCAGCGCCACCAGGGTCGCGCGGTCCTCGAGCTCCGGGCAGGCCGGGTAGCCGAAGGAGTAGCGCTCGCCGGTGTACTTCTGCCGCAGGATGTCGCCGAGCGCGTCGGCGTCGCCGTCGGCCAGGCCGAGCTCGGCGCGGACGCGGGCGTGCCAGTACTCCGCGAGGGCCTCGGTGAGCTGCACGGACAGGCCGTGGAGCTCGAGGTAGTCGCGGTAGGCGTTGTCCGCGAACAGCTCCGCCGTCGCCAGCGCCACGCGGTCGCCCATCGTCACCAGCTGGAAGGTGATGACGTCGGGCTGCCCGTCGGCCTCGACGGCCTCCTTGGACCGCCAGAAGTCGGCCAGGCACAGGCGCCGGTCGCGTCCCTGCCGGGGGAAGGTGAAGCGGGCGCGCTCGCCGCCGAGCTCGATCGTGCCGTCGGGGCGCTCGGTGTGCTCGAGCACGACGACGTCGTTGCCCTCGCTGTAGCACGGGAAGTACCCGTAGACCACGGCGGGCTGCACGAGGTCCTGGGTCTTGATGCGGTCCAGCCACATGCGCAGCCGCGGCCGGCCCTCGCGCTCGACGAGCTCCTCGTAGGAGGGGCCGTCGTCGGCGCGGGACGGCTTGAGCCCCCACTGCCCGAGGAAGGTCGCCCGCTCGTCGAGGTAGCCCGCGATGTCGCTGGTCGCGATGCCCTTGACGACGCGCGTGCCCCAGAACGGCGGGGTCGGGATCCGGTTGTCCGTGGTGACGTCGGACCGTCGGGTGTCGATCTCGACGGGCTCGGTCGGCTCCGTATGCCGGGCCGCGACCCGACGCTGGCGCAGCGGGGGCAGCGCGTCGGTCAGCTGCACGGCGGGGTCGGCCTTGGCCTTGGCCACCGCGTCCATGAGCCGCAGCCCCTCGAACGCGTCCCGCGCGTAGCGCACGTGCCCGTCATACAGCTCGGCGAGGTCCTGCTCGACGTAGGCCCGGGTCAGGGCCGCGCCCCCGAGCAGGACCGGCCAGCGGTCCGCGAGGGAGCGGGAGTTCAGCTCGAGCAGGTTGTCCTTCATGATCACGGTGGACTTCACGAGCAGGCCGGACATGCCGATGGCGTCGACCGCGTGCTCCTCGGCCTTGTCGATGATCTCGTTGACCGGCACCTTGATGCCGATGTTGACGACCTCGAAGCCGTTGTTGGACAAGATGATGTCGACGAGGTTCTTGCCGATGTCGTGGACGTCGCCCTTGACGGTGGCGAGCAGGACCTTGGCCTTGGCCTCGCGCTTGGCACCGCCCGCGGCGGCCTCGATGTGCGGCTCGAGGTGCGCGACGGCGGCCTTCATCGTCTCGGCCGACTGCAGCACGAACGGCAGCTGCATCTTGCCGGAGCCGAAGAGCTCGCCGACGGTCTTCATGCCCGCGAGGAGCATGTCGTTGATGATCGCCAGGGGGTCGTGCCCGGAGTCCATCGCCAGGTCGAGGTCGGCCTCGAGGCCGTTGCGCTCGCCGTCGATGATGCGCTGGGCGAGGCGCTCCTCGAGCGGCAGGGACGCCAGGGCGTTGGCGCGCTCCTCCTTGAGCGAGGTCGAGTCGACCCCCTCGAAGAGCTCGAGCATCCGGGACAGCGGGTCGTAGGTGCACTCCGACTCCCCCGGCTCGCCGGCCCACTCGCGCCGGTCGTGCACGAGGTCCATGGCGACCTTGAGCTGGTCCTCGGGGATCCGCGAGATCGGGACGATCTTGGCGGAGTTGACGATCGCGCTGCTCAGCCCGGCCTTGACGCACTCGTCGAGGAAGACCGAGTTGAGGACCTGGCGGGCAGCGGGCTTGAGGCCGAAGGACACGTTGGAGACGCCGAGGGTGGTCTGCACGCCCGGGTAGCGGGTGGTGAGCTCGCGGATCGCCTCGATCGTCTCGATGCCGTCGCGGCGCGTCTCCTCCTGACCGGTGGCGATCGGGAAGGTCAGGCAGTCCACGACGATGTCCTCGACGTGCATGCCGTGCTCGCCCGTCAGCGCCTCGATCAGGCGCGACCCGACGGCGACCTTGTGCTCGCGGGTGCGGGCCTGACCCTGCTCGTCGATGGTCAGGGCCACGACGGCGGCGCCGTGCTCGGCCACGAGCCGCATCATCTTGGCGTAGCGCGAGTCGGGCCCGTCGCCGTCCTCGAAGTTGACCGAGTTGATGACCGCGCGGCCACCGAGGCGCTCGAGCCCGGCCTGGATGACGGCGGGCTCGGTCGAGTCCAGCACCAGCGGCAGGGTGCTCGCGGTGGCGAACCGGGCCACGACCTCGGACATGTCCGCGGCACCGTCGCGGCCGACGTAGTCGACGCAGACGTCCAGCAGGTGGGCGCCGTCGCGGGTCTGGGCGCGGGCGATCTCGACGCAGTCGTCCCACTTCTCGGCCAGCATCGCCTCGCGGAAGGCCTTGGAGCCGTTGGCGTTGGTGCGCTCGCCGATGGACAGGAAGGACGCGTCCTGGCGGAACGGGACGGGGGCGTAGAGCGAGGCGACGCCGGGCTCGGGGGTCGGGTTGCGCTCGCCGATCGGCTGGCCGCCGACCGCCTCGACGACGGCGCGCAGGTGCTCGGGGGTCGTGCCGCAGCAGCCACCGACCAGGGCGACGCCGTAGTCCTGGGTGAAGGTGCGGTGGGCGGCGGCCAGCTCGTCCGGCTGCAGCGGGTAGGTGGCGCCGTCCTTGCCCAGCTGCGGCAGACCGGCGTTGGGCATGCAGGTCACCGGGATGCGCGACTGCTGCGACAGGACCCGCAGGTGCTCGCTCATCTCGGCGGGGCCGGTCGCGCAGTTGAGCCCGATCGCGTCGATGCCGAGCGCCTCGAGGGCGGTCAGCGCCGCGCCGATCTCGGAGCCGAGCAGCATCGTGCCCGTCGTCTCGACCGTGACCTGCACGATGACGGGCAGCGTCTCGCCGGCCGCCGTCAGCGCGCGCTTGGCGCCCACCACCGCGGCCTTGGCCTGCAGCAGGTCCTGCACGGTCTCGACCAGCAGCGCGTCGGCGCCGCCGTCGATGAGGCCGCGGGCGTTCTCGGCATACGCGTCCCGCAGGGTGGCGTAGTCGATGTGCCCGAGGGAGGGCAGCTTGGTGCCGGGGCCCATCGAGCCGATGACATAGCGGGGCTTGTCCGGCGTCGACCAGTGGTCGGCGGACTGGCGGGCGATCTCGGCGCCCGCGCGGGCCAGCTCGTAGATGCGGTCGACGATGTCGTACTCGCCGAGGTTGGCGTGGTTGGCGCCGAAGGTGTTGGTCTCGACGAGGTCCGAGCCGGCCTCGAAGTAGGCGTCGTGCACCGAGCGGACGACGTCGGGGCGGGTCGCGTTGAGGATCTCGTTGCAGCCCTCCAGGCCCAGGAAGTCCGCGTCCACGTCGAGGTCGACGGCCTGCAACATCGTGCCCATCGCCCCGTCACCGATCAGTACTCGCCGACGGGCGGCATCCAATAAGGGCGAATCGAAATCGACAGACATGGCCCCAGTGTATGGGTGGGGAACAACCGGACGAACGTAGGCTGTACTAATGACTGTCCAATGGAGTCCCGACGGGCATCTCGATCTGGAGAGCCCGGTGATGATCGTGGCCTTCGAGGGCTGGAACGACGCCGCGGACGCAGCGACCAGCACGGTTGACCACCTGCTCGAGCAGTGGGATGCCGAGGTCTTCGCCGAGCTCGACCCGGAGGAGTTCTACGACTTCCAG
>NZ_DCYC01000093.1:23043-41324 GCF_002330965.1 Arsenicicoccus sp. UBA2120 | reverse complement strand
CATCGGTGGATCGAGGCTAAGTCGCAGAAACTGACCGTACGCGACCCACACAGACGCCGCCAGAACTCGGCGAGCCGCACCAATAACCTGCCGCTCCGTCCACGCCCGGAGGACCACTGCGGCGCGGTAGCGGTGTCCTCGCGCGGATCCACCTGGCCGGCTCATCGCCCACCGGTCGGCGTCACGAAGCGGGCCCCTTCAGACACTCAGCACCCGGCAACTGGTCGACGCCGCCAGAGAAGTCCTCCTCATCGGCCACTGACAGTTCTCAGAATCACGCCACCAACCGATGCGATCCACACAACCGCCACGTCGCCGGTCACAAGCCCGTCAAGGTGGGCATCCTCGGCCTCACCACGCCCGGGTCGGCGATCTGGGACAAGGCCAACGTCAACGGGCGCCTGCGGTTCGGCGACATGGTGACCGCGGCCAAGAAGTACGTCCCCGAGATGCGCCGCAAGGGGGCCGACGTCGTCGTCGTGCTGTCGCACTCGGGCGAGGGCGGGACGTCGTCATACGGCCCCGAGCTGCCGCCGGAGAACGTCTCCGACGTCATCGCTCGCGAGGTGCCCGGGATCGACGTGGTCGTGGCCGGGCACAGCCACCGGGACGTCCCCCAGAAGCGCATCGTCAACGAGGTCACCGGACGGGAGGTGCTGCTGACGCAGCCCTATCGCTGGGCGGCGTCCGTGTCGCAGGTCGACCTGCGGCTGGTCAAGGAGCGCGGCCGGTGGGCCGTGGCCTCCAGCGCCGCGACCTCCTTGCGCGGCAAGGACTTTGCGCCGAACCCCCGGGTCGTCAAGGCCGTCCAGCCCTATCACGACGCGACCGTCGCCTATGTGAACCAGGTCGTGGCGCGGTCCTCCCAGGAGCTGTCCGCGGTGGAGTCGCGCTACAAGGACACGGCGATCATCGACTTCATCCAGCAGGTCCAGACCGACGAGGTGCGACGCGGCCTGGCCGGGACGCCGCAGGCCGCGCTGCCCGTGCTGTCGATCGCCGCGCCGTTCAGCCGGACCGCGGTGTTCCCGCAGGGCGACGTGACGATCCGCGACATCGCGGGGCTCTACATCTACGACAACACCCTCGAGGCGGTCCAGCTGTCCGGGGCCCAGGTCAAGGCCTACCTCGAGCACTCCGCGGGGTACTTCGCGCCGGTGCCGGCCGGAGGCACCTTCGACCCCGCCACCATGACGGGGGCAGGTGGCACCCCCGACTACAACGACGACATCGTCTCCGGGGTCTCCTACGACATCGACCTGTCCCGGCCGGTGGGGTCGCGCATCACCGGGCTGCGCCGATCCGACGGCACCCCGGTCGCCGACACCGACCAGTTCGCCGTGGCTGTCAACAACTACCGACGCTCGGGCGGGGGGAACTTCCCGGGGATCTCGACCGCGCCGGTGATCTACAACCAGCAGAAGGAGATCCGACAGCTCCTGATCGACTGGGCCGCCGCCAAGGGCGTGATCGACCCCGCCGACTTCTTCGTCCCGAGCTGGCGCCTCACCGCGGGCGGCGTGCCGCTGGTGCCCTGAGCAGGAGAGAGGAGGGCCGACCCCTGGCAGCGCACAGCGGGTCGGCCCGTCTCCGGCGCGGGCCGGTCCGTCCTGGCCGCGGTCGGCGCACCCGTCAGCCGGCGCGCAGGTCCCGTCGCTGTCCGCCGGGGACCGTGGCGCCGAGGAGGAGCACGGCGAGCACGCCCAGCACTGCGAGGGCCAGGGCCGACGGCGGCCGAGCGGGCACGTCGCCGACGGCGTCGACCGGGGAGAGCGCGCGGGCCCCCTCCGGCAGGCGCAGCGAGTCGGCGAGCAGCCCAACGACGAGGATCCAGGCCACGAGGGCCCATGCGGCGGGGGTGGCAGCGGGGAGCCACGCGGCCAGCGCGAGGGAGCCCGCGACCACGACGACGACCGGCGCCGCGTAGGCGACGGCGAGCTCCAGCGCAGTGCGCAGGACGTGACCGTCACCGGTCACGTCCGCGCTCGACAGGCCGTAGGTCGCGAGTCCCGCCGCCAGCAGCGCGAGGGCCTGGCCGCACGCGACGACGGACCAGCCGCACCAGACGGCGAGGCGTGAGGCCCGACCTGCCAGGACGGCGCCCAGCCGTCCCTCGTCCTCCTCGGTCCTCAGGGCCATCGTCACGCCGATGCCCGCCAGGCAGGCCAGCCCGGCGTCGGAGACGCCCACGAGCGTCGTCACGAGGTCGGTGGCGTTCGAGATGCCGAGGCCCTCCATCAGCGCCGGGTTGTCGCGGATGAGCGAGGTCATCTCGTGGGCGAGGAACCCGAAGGAGCCGGACCACACCAGCGTCGCGACGAGCCAGCCGGTGAAGGACCGGCGGTTGAGCCGGAGCGGCCAGCCGAGCACCGTTGACGTGCGTGGTCGACCGTGCGGAGGGCCGGGGCGGGGGGCCACGACGCCGGAGTCGAGGTCGCGGTGCAGGCGGACGGTGACGGCGGCGGTGCCGAGCGCGAGCGCTGTCGCCAGGTAGGCCGCGGTCGGCCACCACGACGCCGAGCCACCCCAGGGCCGCGCCTCCGCCACCCAGCCGAGCGGGCTGATCCAGGTCGCCTCCAGCTGCAGGGCGTCCACGACGACGCGGCCGAGGAAGGCCGCCCCGAGCGTGCCGAGCCCCAGCATCGTGGCCGTGCGAGCGCCCTGGGCCAGCTCGGACGAGAGCAGTCCCACCGCGGCGAAGCAGATCATCATGGCGGTGAGCACGACGGCATACCGGATCGCCCCGGCCACCGGCAGGCCGAGGGCGCACAGCCCCGTCGCCACCCCGATCCCCACCCCCAGCAGCGGGAGGGCGTTCACGACGGCGCCGGCCAGCAGCGGGGCCAGGGAGCCGGCGCGATGGGCCGTGACGAGCTCCACGAGGCCGCTCTGCTCCTGGGTGCGCGTGTGCCGGACCGCCAGCAGCAGGGCGGCGACCGGCAGGAACAGCTGGCCGAGGAACCCGACCTCGTAGGCGCCGATCCCTCCCAGGGTGTGCAGGTCGTAGCCGCGGCCGTTGAACGCGGCGGTGGCGGTGGAGCGTCCGAGCGTGGCCGCATAGGTCGCCCGGTCCGAGGCCTCGGGATACAGGCTCACGGTGCCGGCGCAGGTCGCGACCACCAGGGCGGTGCAGGCGCCCCACCACAGCAGCAGGCGTCGCCAGCCCGTGCGCAGGAGGAGACGGATGATCCGGGTCGTGCCCTCGACGGCGGTCACGCCGGCACCTCGTCGTAGTGCTCCAGGAAGAGCTCCTCGAGCGACGGGGGACGCACGACCAGGCTGGCGGGCTCGTGCCGGGCGACCAGCGTGACGGCCGCCGGCATGGCGGCGTGGGTGGTGCTGAAGGTCGTGTGCGTCCCCCGGGACACGGGCCGCTCCACCACGTCGGTGACCCCTGGCACGCCGGACAGCGCCCGTATGCCGTGAGCGGTCGTCGTCTCGACGGTGGTGAGGGTGTTGGCGCGCAGGTCCTCCAGGGTGCCGGTGGAGACGGTGCGGCCTCGCCGGATGATCGTGACCCGGTCGCAGAGCGCCTCCACCTCGTCGAGGATGTGGCTGCTCAGCAGGACGGTCCGACCCTCGTCGGTGAGCTCGCGCACGACCTGCTGGAAGACCGCCTCCATCAGGGGATCGAGCCCCGACGTGGGCTCGTCCAGCACGAACAGGTCGGCGGTGCTGGACAGGGCGGCGACGAGGGCGACCTTCTGCCGGTTGCCCTTGGAGTAGGTGCGGGCGCGTCGGCGGGGGTCCAGCTCGAACCGGTCGACGAGCTTGTCGCGTCGGGCCCGGTCCTGCCCGCCCTGGAACCCCGCGATCAGGTCGATGCACTCGCCGCCGGTCAGCGAAGGCCACAGGGCCGTGTCGCCGGGGACGTAGGCGAGTCGGGGGTGGATGGTGCGGGCGTCGCGGACGGGGTGCCCGCCGAGCACCTCGAGCTCCCCGCCGTCCAGCCGCAGCTGGCCGAGGAGGGCTCGGATGGTCGTGGACTTGCCCGCCCCGTTGGGCCCCAGGAAGCCATGGACCTCTCCCGCCCGGACGCTCAGGTCGAGGCCGTCCAACGCTGTCACCCGGCCGAACCTTTTGTGGATCCCGCGGGCCAGGACAAATGGATAGTCAATGTCAAGTGACAGTCGCTGTCTCATAGTCCACCCTAGCGTTAGACTGACAGTCACTGTCAAGAGGTTGTCCTGCACCGATCCGGAGGTGAGACGTGAAGCAGCCCTCGCTGCGGGAGCGCAAGAAGATCGCGGCCATGCACACGATCCAGGAGGCGGCCGTGGACCTCTTCGAGCGCGACGGGTTCGACGCCGTCACGATCGACCAGGTCGCCGCCGAGGCGGACGTGTCGCCCAGCACCGTCTACCGCTACTTCGGCACCAAGGAGGGGCTGGTGCTCCACGACGAGCTCGACGACGGCGCGATAGAGCTGTTCATCACCCGGGTCGCGGCCGGCGAGGACCCCGCCGTCGCCATGCGGGCAACCCTGACCGAGGTCCTCGGCGAGCACTTCCACCCGGCCGACGAGGACCTGACCCGACGACGGACACTGCTGTGGATGGGCACCCCGGCGATCCGCCGAGCTGGGCTCGAGCTGTTCGACGACGTGGTGGAGCAGGTCGCCGTCGCCCTGAGCGAGGTGACGGACGCCGACCGGCAGCAGTCGCGCCTCGCCGTCAGCGTCACCCTCTGGCCGCTCATGGCGGCCATCCGCAACTGGCACGAGGACGGGGCGCAGGTCGACGGGTGGTTCGAGCACCTCCAACGGGCGCTCGCCGTGGCGCCCCAGACCATCCCGGGCTGGCCGGGGAGCTCCCCGTCCCCGTCCCCGACCCCACCGCCGGCCACGCCGCAGAGCTGACCGTCAGGTGAGGCCCTGCCGCGCGTCGTCCAAGCAGGTCGCGCGCTTGCCCCGCGGGGTGCCGATGCTGCGCAGGCAGGTGCAGCGGCGCCCGTCTCGGCCGGCGTCCCCGGCGAGCCGGGACCAGACGAAGCGTTCCATCTGCAGGTGCTCCCCGAAGTCCAGCTCCCCGCCGTCGACCAGGGGGGCGAGGTCGTGGGCGACCGTGATCCTGCACTCGCCCAAGGGGATCCGTTCGGCTAGGGCCGCCAGCCTCTCCTCGGTCCACTCGGTGCCCTCCCAGTCGACCTCGTCGACCGCCTCCGGCACCTCGACCCGACCCTCCAGGGTGCGGCGCGGCTCCTGCGTGGTGAACGCGAGGCTCTGGGCGCGGCAGCCCTCGCCGCCGAGGTAGGCGTGCAGGTGGCCGCCGAGGGTGGCGACCATGACCAGGGCGTCGTGCGTGACGGCGAACCGGGACGTGCCGCCGGGGTGGTCCACGGTCACGGCATACGGCATCTGCTGGAGTCCTCGGGGTCGACGGTGCGGTCATCGGGTGGGGGCCTGTCGGAGGCTACGGCTAACGTCGGGCTCATGGCCACCGCCCCGCCCCACCGTGCCGTCCCCGCAGGCGCTCCGACGACCGTCGAGACCCGGCGGCTGCGGCTGCGGCCACCGCGCATCGAGGACGCGGCCTTCCACCACGCGCTGCACTCCGACGAGCGCCTCTTTCGCTACGCGCCGTGGGCCGTCACGACCGACCGGACCGCCAACCTCGTGGGCCTGCAGACCTGGGTCGAGGCCTGGGAGACAGACGGATTCGGCTACTGGGTGGTCGAGGACCGCCCGTCGGGGCGCCTGCTCGGGATGGCGGGGGTGCGCCCCCTCCCGCACGACAAGGAGGGGGTCGCCAACCTCTACTACCGCTTCGCCCTGGAGTGCCACGGCCAGGGCCTGGGACGCGAGGCGGCGCGAGCGGTGACGGCCTGGGCCGCGGAATGGCTGCCGGGGTGGACGGTGCGGGCCGTGGCGCGCGACGACAACGCCGCGTCGGGGCGCACGGCGGCCTCGGCGGGGCTGCTGCGCGGCGATCCGCACGTGATCCCCGGCGATCCCGTCGAGCTGGGGCCGTCGCGGGCGTGGTGGCTGCCGCAGGTGCAGGTCGCCGGTGCTGACGAGCGCTCCGTGGGTGCTGGGCTGCGGGACCAGATGCTCGACCTGTGGTGCGCGGTCAACGTGGCCGGGGGAGCGGTGGGCTTCACCCGGGACGCACCGCGCGCGGCCGTGGCCGATCGGCTCGACGAGGCCCTGGAGCGCACCGACGACGACCGCCGGACCCTCGGGATCATGCGCGACCGCGGTGGGCGGCTGCTGGCCTTCGGCTGGTGGATCCGCAGCGATGACGGGCTGTTTCGTCATACGGCCACTCTGCAGAGGTTCATGGTCGACCCGGACGTGCGGGGTCGCAACCTCGGCCGGGTCGCTCTGGGTGGGCTCCACGCCGTGGCGCGGGCGCTGCCCGGGGTGGAGCAGGTCGATCTCGTCTATCGCAGCGGGCTGGGGCTCGGCCGGTTCTACGGATCGATGGGGTGGGTCGAGGTGGGGCGCGCGCCGCGGTCGATCTGGGTGAGTGCCGACGACCGCCGTGACAGCGTGTGGATGGCCAGGTCGGTGACCGGCGCACCGTTGGTGGCGGAGGGATCGTTGTGAGCCGTATGGCGATTCGCGCGGGACGCCTCGACGACCTGATGCACCTGCCCGCCCTGGACGCCTCTGGTGGCGTGCACTTCCGCGGCGCCGGGATGGACCTGGTGGCGGACATGCCTCCGGACCCGCCGGAGGCCTTCGAGCCGGCTCTGGCCGCGGGCACGCTGTGGGTGGCGGTGGACGAGGGTGACCTCCCGGTGGGTTTCGTGCGGGTCGAGCCGGTCGACGGCCGGCCGCACGTCGGTCAGCTCAGCGTCCACCCCGACCACGCCGGGCACGGGCTCGGGGCGCGGCTGCTCGAGACGGCCGAGGCGTGGGCCCGGACCGCGGGGCACGAGGACATGACACTGACCACCTATCGCGACGTGCCGTGGAACGGCCCGTACTACGAGCGGCTGGGGTGGCGGGTGCTGCCCGAGTCGTCGCACGGTCGGGGGCTGGCTGCTGCGCGGCAGCACGAGCGGAGCCTGGGCCTGGACCGATGGCCGCGTCAGGCGATGGTCAAGCACCTGACGCCGGGCCTGACACCCGGCCCGCGGGGGCGACCGGTCGTCACGACGGACCGGATCACCTTGCGCCCCATGACGATCGAGCACCTGCCCCTCCTGCACCGCCTGGACTCCGACCCGGAGGCAATGCGCCACCTGCTGGGGCGCGCGCGGACGCCGCAGGAGATCGACGACTTCTGGGGGCCGCGGTGCGCCGATACGAGCGGGGACACGCTGGGTCTGGGGTGGTGGGTCGGCTTCGGGACTGACGACTTCCTCGGCTGGTGGGACCTCGGTCGCAGCGACTCCGAGCCGGGCTCCGCCCCGCATCCGGACGCCGCGGAGATCGGGTGGCGGCTCGAGCGGCGTCACTGGCGCCAGGGCCTCGCGACCGAGGGGGCCCTGGCGCTGGTGCGCCACGGCTTCGAGACCGTCGGGCTGCGCCGGATCTGGGCCGAGACGATGGCCGTCAACACCGGGTCACGCGGGGTGATGCGCAGGCTCGGGATGCGGCACGTGAGCACCGAGGTCCGGACGTGGGACGAGCCGTTGCCGGGCGCGGAGGAGGGCGAGGTGACCCACGAGATCACCGCCGATGAGTGGCGCGCCCATCAGAGGAGCACTCACTGGGTATGGCAATGGTGGCCCGACTCCCCGCCTGACGAACGCCGCGACCGACACGGAGGGGCTCACCCGGAGCGCGGTGGCGAGCCTCAGTCGAGTGGGCGCTTGAGCCCGGCGTGGGTCGCGACGTAGCCGAGCCGCTCGTAGAAACGGTGGGCGTCCGCTCGCGAGAGATCGGTCGTGAGCTGAGCGAGCGACGCGCCACGCTCGTGGCCCCAGGCGTGGGCCCACGCGAACATCGCTGCGCCGAGGCCGGATCCACGCTCCGACGGGGAGACTCGGACGCCCTCGACCTGCAACCTGGTCGCGGCCGAGCGGGACAGCCCGGGCAGGAGGGTGAGCTGCATGGTGCCCACCACCTCGCCGCCTGCGTCGCGGACCACCACGAGCAGGTGCGACCGGTCGCTGTCGATGCGGTGGAACGCTGCGACATACGGCTCCGGGTCCTCGACCTCCCGCTCTGCTCCGAGGGGGTCGTCGCGCAGGAGGCCGACGATGGCCGGGACGTCGGCGAGCCCGGCCCGCTGGACCGTGAGGTCGCGGCCGTCGACGACGAGGTGGTCGAGGTCCTCGGTCGCAGGTTCGGCGACGAAGAGGCAGAAGGGGTGCCCCGCGGGATCGGCATAGACGTAGAGCGGCTCGTCGGGGTCGTCGGACCGGTCGAGGAGCAGGCGTGCACCGAGCGCCAGGGCGCGAGCGTGGTGCTCCTCCAGCGCTGCCAGGTCAGGGACGGTGAGGTCCAGGTGCAGCTGCATCGGGACGTCCGGCGCCGGCCACGTGGTCCGCTCGAGGTGCTCCACGTGCTGGAAGGCCAGCGTCCGCGTGCCGTCCGGCCGGGTCAGCACCAGCCAGTCTCCGTCGTCGGGCGCCGGGTCCCCCGGCGGCTCGTCGCCGGGCCGGTAGACCAGCCCGAGCAGCCGGCGGTAGAACTCCGCCAGGGCTCGGATGTCCACCGCGTCGAGCACGGTGTGCAGCACGGACGGGTTCTGACTCATGACCTGATTGTCCGTCGCGCCGATCGCGCGTGCACAGCTGCGCCCCGACGGGTCGCATCACGTCAGGTGGCCTGTCGGGGCTCATCGACCGTCGGCGGCCTTGCGATAGACCGAGACGTGGGACGTCGACGCGGAGGTGAACGGCGTGCCCTGCCAGTCGGCGTGGCGGGACTCCGGCTCGAAACCGGCGAGGCGGGCCATCAGGTCCAGCTCCGACGGCCAGACGTAGCGGTGCGGCGTGCGGCCGACCGTCGCCGAACGCCCCTCGCCGAAGGTGAAGTGGTGCGACACCAGGCGCTGCGTGGCGGTGTCGAGGGTGTCGACGAGGATGTAGCCGTCCTCCACCGCACCGATGATCGCGGGCAGGCCGGGCGCCATCTGCTGCAGCTGCGGCACCCACAGCTCGATCACGAACCTCCCACCCGGCCGCAGGTGGGCGGCGGCGTTGCGGAAGCACTCGACCTGCGCGTCCTGGGTCAGCAGGTTGCCGATGGTGTTGAAGACCAGGTAGACGAGCGAGAACTCGCCCGGGACGACGGTGCTCGCCATGTCGCCCTGCGTGACGGGGAGCTCCTCGGGGCTCGCCTTCTCGCGCAGCCGGTCGATCATCGGCCGGCTGATCTCGATGCCGCTCACCTCGATCCCGCGCCGCACCAGCGGTATGGCGACCCGCCCGGTCCCGACGGCGAGCTCCAGGGCGCGGCCGTTCTCGGCCAGCTCGGCGAGGCGGTCGACGGTGGGGCCGAGGACCTCGGGCGCCTCCATGCCGGTGCCCGGGGTGTCGTAGGTCGCTGCAGCGCGGGCGTCCCACAGCTCCTCCTGGGTCAGATGGTCCAGTGCTGTCACGTCATGGGGCATGGCGCCCAGCCTGCCCGGGCCCGAGGCGTGCCGGCCACTGGTTTGCGGGCGACTGCTTTGCGGGCGACAGCAGACGTCAGGTCGACGCGGCCGGTTCGCCGAAGAAGGTCCGCAGGTGCGCCGCGACCTCCTCGGCCCAGGGCTCGCGCAGCAGCGTGAAGTGGTCACCGCTGATCTCGACCTGGTGGTGCGGGCCGATGAGGTGCGGGGCCCACCGGGAGCGGGCGTCCTTCTCGGGGGACTGCGCCACGAGCACGAGGGTCTCGCCGGGCCACGGCTGGGAGCGATAGGCGCGCGCAAGCGCGTCGGACTGCAGGAAGAACCGCCACGCGTCCGTGGCCCCGGTGGTGTCGCGCAGCGAGGCGCGGACGAGGCGGACCAGCGAGCGGGCGCGTGCCGGGGCCGAGGTCCCTTCCTCGGGCTCGGGGTGGAGCGACGGCTCCGGCGGGAAGGAGTCGATGATCGCCAGCCGGGCGTCCTGCCCGACGGCGCGCAGCTGGTGGCACATCTCGAAGGCCACGAGCCCGCCGAAGCTGTGCCCCGCCAGCAGGTAGGGCCCCTCGGGCTGCACCCGCCGCACCACCTTGACGTAGCGCCGGGCGAGCTGGCGCAGGGTCAGGTCGGGCAGGCCGCGGGCCTCGAGCACGGGATTCTGGAGCGCGTATGCCGGCCGCCCGCCGAGTCGCAGGGCGATGGGTCGCAGCGCGATGCCGATGCCTCCCGCGCCGGCGAGGAGGAATACCGGACGCTCAGCAGGCCGGCACCCGGCGTCGTTTGCCGCGGCCTCGGCACCCTCAGCCGCACCGGCGGGGCCGGCGCCCGCTCCGGTCACGAGTGGGACCAGGCAGTGGTCGGGACCGGCCCCCGTGCCGCGGACCGCCTCGGCGAAGTCGGCGAGCACGGGAGCCTGCGCGAGGACGGTGGTGCGGGCCCGGTCGGGGTCGACGCCGAGCTCGGACACCAGCCGCGCCATGAGCGCCTCGGCGGCCAGCGAGTCCCCGCCCAGGGCGAAGAAGTCGGAGTCGGGCCGCAACGGGCCGTCGTGCTCCAGCGCGGCCGCCCACTGCTCGGCGACCAGCGCCTCCCAGCGGGAGGTGTGGGCCCCGGACAGCTCCCGCTCCGGTGCCTCGGGCAGGGCGGCGCGGTCGATCTTGCCGCGGTCGTTGCGGGGCAGCGCGCCAACGAGCACGAAGGCCTCGGGGATCATGTGGGCTGGCAGCTGTCCGCGCAGGGCCTGCCGCCACGCCGCCTCGAGCCCCGGGTCGGGCAGCTCCGCGCCGGGGAGCCCGGCACCGGTCGGGGGCGCCGGGAGACGGCGGTGGACGACATACGCCACCAGCCTGGTCCGACCGTCGCCCGGGCGCGGGCCGCTGACCACGACGGCCTCACGGACGTCGTCGAGCGTGAACAGCGCGGCGTCCACCTCGCCGGGGTCGACGAGGTAGCCGCGCACCTTGACGCTGTGGTCGGCCCGCCCCACGATCTGGATCGCGCCGTCGGGCAGGACGCGGCCGAGGTCGCTGGTGCGGTAGCGGCGCGTGCCGTCCGCGAGGTCCGCGAAGGCCTCGGCCGTGGCCTCGGGGAGCTGCCAGTAGCCGGTCGCGACCTGCGGCGCCGTGACGACGAGCCGACCCGTGGCCCAGGGTGCCGCCGGGGTGCCGTGCTCGTCCATGACGCTCAGCACGGTCCGGCCGACCCCGCGGCCGGCCGGGAGCGGGCCGTCCAGGGGCGGGTGCTCGGGGCCGACGACGTACTCGGCGATCAGGCCCGTCTCCGACGAGCCGTAGCGGTTGCGCACGAGGCAGCCGGCCGGCAGCAGCGGGCGCACCGCCTCGACGTCCCGGCCGTATGACGCCTCGCCGGCCACCGTGAGGCTGCGCAGCGTCGCGAGCATCGCCGGGTCGGGCGCGGTGGCGACGAAGCCGCGCAGGATCGCGGGGCTGGTGATCATGAGCGTGCAGCCGTGCTCGGCGATGACGGCGGGCAGACCGGCGATCCCGCGGCTGCGGGCGTCGTACAACCGCATCCGCGCTCCGACGAGCAGGCCGTGCAGGGTCGTGGTCAGGCCGGCGTGGAAGGCGATGGGCAGGGTGTGCGCGATGGTGTCGGCCGAGGAGTAGCAGCCGGTGGCGATCGAGCTGTTCCAGGCGTCGCGGACGAGCAGGCGGTGGTCGTTGGCGACGGGCTTGGGCGTGCCCGTGGACCCGGACGTGAAGGCGAGGGCTGCTACGGAGGTCGGTGACGGTGGGTCACCCCACAGGATCTGGGGATCGGCGGGTTCGAGGCCGCGGACCGAGAGGGGGACGACGTGCAGCTCGGACGCGAGTCGCTCGTTGGCCGGGTCGGTGACGAGCAGTCGTGCACCGGCGCGCTCGACCAGCTGGGCCTGGCGGGGGCCGGGCGTGCGGGGGTCCAGCACGAGCACCGGGTGCCCCGAGGCGACCACGGCCAGCAGCGTCACCACGGCATCGACGGTGTGGTCGCAGCACATGGCGACGGTCGCGGCGGCGCCGAAGGCGTCCTCGCCGTGACGTGCCGGGGGCGGGTCGAGCGCGTCGAGCGCCTGGCGGATCCCGCGCAGGACGCCGGCCGCCCTCGCAGCGACCTGGCCGTAGGTCAGGGACGTGTCCTCGTCGGACACGGCGACGGCGTCGGGTCGCGTCGATGTCACCCGCCGGAACCGTGGCAGCACCCCGTCGTCCACGTCGGACTCGGACAGCTCTGTCCAGACGCTCTCGCTCATTGATGCCCCCACCGATCCTGCGGCCTGATCGGTCTCAGGCCACCCCCAGGGTCACGGTACGTGTCGGTCGTGGGCCGCGTCACCAGGACACGAGCCAGACAGCCAGCGTCAGGAGGCCGGCTGTCAGGAGAAGTCGAGCCTCATCTGGGGCGGGGCGTACGCCGGGTCGACCCCGTCGAACAGGCTCGAGATCGAGGCCCCCGCGTGGATGCGGGCGATGGCCTCGGCGAACAGGTCAGCCGTCGAGCAGACCTTGAGCTCCGGCCAGCCCTGCGGCGACGGCACGGTGTCGGTGGTGACGACCTCGCTGATCATCGGGTGGCCCCGCAGCCGCTCGACGGCCCTGCCGGTGAACAGTCCGTGGGTGCAGGCCACGGCCGCCTGCTGGCACCCGACCTCCTGCAGCTTGTCGAGCAGCTCGACGATGGACCCGCCGGTCGCGATCTCGTCATCGAGGACGATCGCCGTCTTGCCGTCGACGTCACCGACGATCATGTCGATCTCGACCTTGTCGTCGCCCTTGCGCTGCTTGGACCCGGCCGCGACGGGCAGTCCCAGCAGCCGCGCCAGCAGGGAGGCGGTCTTGGCGTTGCCGAAGTCGGGGGAGACCACGACGTGGTTGCTCAGGTCCCGCTCGCGGAAGTGGTCGGCCAGCACACCGGTCGCCGTCAGGTGGTCGACCGGCACCGAGAAGAAGCCGTGCACCTGCGGCGCGTGCAAGGTCATGGTGAGGACGCGGTGGGCGCCGGCCGTCTGGATCAGGTCGGCCACCATGCGGCCGCCGAAGGAGATGCGCGAGGCGTCCTTCTTGTCCGACCGGGCGTAGGCGAAGTGGGGCATGACGGCGGTGATCGAGGCGGCGGAGGCGCCGCGGGCCGCGTCGATCATCAGCAGCAGCTCGAAGAGGTGCTCCTGGGTCGGCGGCACCAACGGCTGGATGAGGTAGACGTCCTTCTGCCGGCAGTTCTCCAGCAGCTGCACCTGCAGGCAGTCGTTGCTGAACCGGACGATGTCGACCCCCGACAACGGGACCCCCAGCTCGTCGCAGATCCGTCGGGCGAGCTCGGGGTGGGCGCTGCCGGAGAAGACCACGATGTCACGCACGAGGGGCACCTTCGAGGGGACGAGGGGAGCGGGCTGCGGCCAGCATATCGACGCCGCGCGGCCCCGGCGCGCCAACGCGTGGCGGGGGTCTGTCACACCGGTGCCATAGGGTTGCGGCGTGCCGCACCCAGACCTTGATCGCTACCTCGACGCTGCCGTCGGAGGGGTCGGTGGCAGCACCCGCCCCGGCCAGGTGCGGATGGCGCAGGCCGTGTCCGACGCGATCGACCGGGACGAGCACCTGCTGGTCCAGGCCGGCACGGGCACCGGCAAGTCCCTGGCCTATCTCGTGCCGAGCCTGCTGCACGCCCTGAGCAGCGACAAGCCGGTCGTGGTCGCCACCGCGACGCTGGCCCTGCAGGCCCAGATCGTCGACCGCGACCTGCCCCGCCTCGCCCAGGCGGTCACCCCGCTGGCGGGCAGGCGGCCGTCATACGCGCTGGTCAAGGGCCGTCGCAACTATGTCTGCCTGCACAAGCTCGACGGCGGTATGCCGGACGACGACGCGGACTCCCTGCTCGGTGTCGGCGCCGTCGACGCGGGCGTCGGACGCCTCGGGCAGGAGGTCCTGCGGCTGCGCAGCTGGGCCGAGCACACCGTCTCCGGCGACCGCGACGAGCTGGTGCCCGGCGTCAGCGAGCGGGCGTGGCGCCAGGTCAGCGTGAGTGCGCAGGAGTGCCTCGGCACCAAGTGCCCCCAGCGTGCGGAGTGCTTCGTGGAGCGGGCGCGCGAGGCCGCCAAGGACGTCGACGTGGTCGTGACCAACCACTCCTTCATGGCGATCGACGCCTTCGAGGGGCGGATGATGCTGCCCGAGCACGACGTCCTGGTCGTCGACGAGGCGCACGAGCTCGTGGACCGCGTCACGGCGACGGTCACCGACGAGCTGAGCGCCGGCATGATCGCCGCGGCCTCCCGCCGCTGCGGCAAGCTCGCCGACGCCTCGGCGCTCGCGGAGGCCGGCGACATCCTGAGCGAGGTCGTCGAGTCGCTCGAGGAGGGGCGTCTGACGGATCCGCCGCAGTCGTTGATCCAGGCGCTGTCCCGCGTGCGAGACACCGCCCGCTCGGTGCTGACGGAGCTCAAGCCTGACAAGGGTCAGGAGGACGGTCCGGACGCCGGTGCCCGCAAGGTGGCCCAGGCCGCCGTCGACGAGACCTTCGACACCGCCGAGCGGATCCTCGAGGGGCGCGAGCTCGACGTCGTGTGGCTGTCCAAGGACCCGCGGCGCGGGGGAGTGCTGCGCGTCGCGCCCATGAGCGTGGCGATGCTGCTGCGGGACAAGCTGTTCGGCGAGCGGACCGTCGTGATGACCTCCGCGACCCTGGAGCTCGGCGGCACGTTCGACGCGGTCGCGGGGACGCTGGGCCTGCGCGGCGACGGCGCGCCCGGCTACACCGGCCTCGACGTCGGCTCTCCCTTCGACTACCCCAAGCAGGCGATCGCGTATGTCGCCAAGCACCTGCCCCCACCCGGGCGGGACGGCACGGCGGACCAGACCCTCGACGAGATCGAGGCGCTCGTGCGGGCCTCGGGTGGCCGGGCGCTCGGGCTGTTCTCGTCCATGCGGGCCGCGCAGGCGGCGACCGAGGCGCTGCGCGAGCGGTTCGCGGCGGACGGCACCGACATCGAGGTCCTGTGCCAGGGCGAGGACCAGACCACTACTCTCGTGCGGCAGTTCGCGCGCGAGCCACGCGTCGCGCTGTTCGGCACCATGACGCTCTGGCAGGGCGTCGACGTGCCCGGCACGGCCTGCCAGGTCGTGATCATCGACCGCATCCCGTTCCCGCGCCCCGACGACCCGCTGGCGTCTGCCCGCACCCAGGCGATCGGGCGCATGGGCGGCAACGGCTTCATGGCCGTCTCGGCGACCCACGCCGCGCTGCGCCTCGCCCAGGGTGCCGGCCGGCTGATCCGGCGTGGCGACGACCGCGGGGTCGTGGCCTTCCTCGACTCGCGCATGATCACCGCGCGCTACGCCGGGTTCCTGCAGCGGTCGTTGCCGCCGTTCTGGCCCACGACCGACCGTGAGCTCGTCCTCAACGCCCTGCGACGCCTCGACGAGACCGCCGCGCCCGTCACCCCGGTGCACGAGCCGGCGCTGCGCTCCCTGACGGGCGAGGTCACCGAGGACGCCGTCTCGGCCACGCCGCGACCCTCCGCCACCGAGCCCCACCCCGCGCCGCCCTCCACCCGCACCGCCGTCACGAGCGGCCACCCGTGGACCGACGACGAGGACACCGAGCTGCGCGAGGGCGTCGACGCTGGCCTCTCCCTGGACGAGCTCGCCGATCACTTCGAGCTGGATCCCGAGGTGGTCGAGGCGCGGCTCGCGGCGCTCAAGCTCTCCCTGCAGCCCCAGGGCGGCTTCACCTTCGACGCGTGACCCGCGCGGCGCCGCGCGGCAGTGCGCAGGCACCTGACTCAGCCCCCTTGGCGAGGCCGTCTCATGCTGCAGGGCGAGACGCGTTCGGCAGGGCGAGATCGCGCGCTGGTGGCGAGGTCGTCTCGTGCTGCAGGGCGAGACGCGTTCGGTGAAGCGAGACGGCGGGGCGAGACGGTGGCGCGCCGGAGGGTCTGTCGGTGGGCCGTGGGAGGCTGTACGCCGTGACCGCAGCCCCCGCCTCGCGCATCCCGCCGCTCGTCCTCGTCGCCGGGCCCGAGGGGGTGCTCGCCGACCGGGCGCTGCGCTCGACCGTCGCCGAGATCAAGGGGCTGCACCCCGACCTCGAGACCGTCCCGCTGCAGGGCTCGGCCTACGAGGGCGGCGAGATCGCCATGCACGCCAGCCCGTCATTGTTCGGCAACGCCAAGGCCATCGTCGTGCGCGACCTGGACGAGGCGACCGACGAGCTGCAGACCGACCTGCTCGCCTACCTCGGGGCGGCGCCGGCCGACGACGTCTGGCTGATCGTGACGCACAAGGCCGGCAACCGCGGCAAGAAGGTCCTCGACGCGATCAAGAAGGCCGGTGCCCGGGTGATCGACTGCCCGGCCATCAAGTCCGACGCCGACAAGGCGAGCTTCGTCACCAACGAGTTCCGCACCGCACGCCGCAAGGCGACCCCGGATGCGGTGCGCGCGCTCGTCGAGGCCGTCGGAAAGGACGTGCGCGAGCTCGAGTCCGCCTGCTCCCAGCTCGTGCAGGACACCACCGGGACCATCGACGAGGGCGTGGTCTCGACCTACTACGCGGGGCGGGTGGAGGCGACGGGCTTCCGGGTGGCCGACGCGGCCATCGCGGGCAACGCCGCCGAGTCGCTACGCCTGCTGCGGCACGCCATCGCGGGGGGCGACAACCCCGTGCCGATCGTCGCCGTGCTCGCGATGAAGCTGCGCCAGCTCGTCAAGGTCGGCTCGGCCGGGCGGGGCCCGTCGGGACAGCTGGCGAGCTCGCTCGGCATGGCGCCCTGGCAGGTCGACAAGGCTCGCCGCGAGCTGTCGGGGTGGGAGGCCGAGGCGCTGGGCCGGTGCATCCAGGCGGTGGCGCAGGCGGACTACGACGTCAAGGGTGGCGGTCGCGACCCGGTGTATGCCGTGGAGCGGGCGATCCTCACCATCGCCCGGGAGCGTCACGGCGGCCGCTGAGGCGGGCTTCCCGGCATACGGCCAGGCTCAGTCGACCTCCTCCAGGAAGTCGATGACCCGCTGCATCATGAGCTCGGTGGCGGCGGCGTCGTACTCGTCCGGCAGGCCCTGGTCGTTGAACAGGTGCCCGGCGCCCTCGTAGGCGAAGTCCTCGACCTGCGCGCCGCCCGCCCGCAGGGACGCCAGAGCCTCCTCCGCCTCGTCGGGCTCGTAGAAGGGGTCCTCCGCCTTGTGGTGCACCTGCACGGGGCAGTCCGCGGGCCAGGTCTTGTCGCCGAACCACTTCGTGGCGGCCGCACCCCCGACGAGGATCGCGCCGCGAGCCTGCATCTGCAGGGCGACGTGCTCCGCCATGCCCGCGCCCATCGAGAAGCCGGCCACCACCATGCCCGGCGGGACGTCGTCCTTGGCGAGCTTGAGGGCGTGGCCGAGGACGACCTTGTCGTCGTGCTCCTGCGCCGCCTTCATCCCCTCCTCGTAGGTCTCGAAGGTGCGGCCGTCGAGGTAGTCGAGGATGCGCACGTCGTGCCCGACGGCACGCAGCCGGTCGGCGAAGTCGTAGATGCCGGCGCGGACGCCGAGGACGCTGGGGAAGAGGGCTACGGTGGCCATGGTTCGACCGTAGTCCGCCCGCCGCCGAGCGGCCAGGAGACGCCCCGAACTCTGGTAACGTTGGACTCTGCGTGCGCGCCTAGGTCGTGCGCGCAACGCAGCACCACCCAGCCACTCCTCATCCCACGGGTGCCCCACGCCCGGTCCCGAGGACGGCTGCCGCCCTCAACGGCAATGATCGACCTGACACACAGAAGGATTCTCGTGGCAAACATCAAGTCCCAGATCAAGCGGATCAAGACCAACCACGCTCGGACGGAGCGCAACAAGGCGTACAAGTCCGAGCTGCGCACCTTCATCCGCAAGTTCCGCGCTGCGGTGGAGTCCGGCAACGCCGAGGAGAGCGCCGTCGCCCTGCGCGACGCCTCCCGCAAGCTGGACAAGGCCGTCAGCAAGGGCGTGATCCACAAGAACCAGGCCGCTAACAAGAAGTCGGCCATGGCCAAGGCCGTCAGCAAGCTCGGCTGAGCCTGCGACACCCAGCCTTCGCAAGGGCCGTCACCTTCGGGTGACGGCCCTTCGGCATGCCTGGGGTGCGTATGACGCAGCGCGGGGTCTCGGGGTGCCGACCCCGTCTCGTGCTGCAGGGTGAGGCATCTGCGGCGGCGAGTCAGAGGGGGCGGGGTCTCGGGGTGCCGACCCCGTCTCGTGCTGCAGGGTGAGACATCTGCGGCTGGTCAGGAGGGGGCGTGGTCTCGGGGTGTCGACCCCGTCTCGTGCTGCAG
>NZ_DCYC01000093.1:0-22948 GCF_002330965.1 Arsenicicoccus sp. UBA2120 | reverse complement strand
TCTCGTGCTGCAGCGTGAGACGCGCTCGCCGGCGGAGCCAGCGCGGGCGGGTCAGGGGCGGCGGGCGCGGACGGCCGCGGCCACCTCGTCGAACCGTTCCCGCGACAGCGTCGCCCCGATCCGGCGCACCGTCGTCGGGTCCAGCTGCAGCACCCGGTCGACGCGAACCTCGCTCGGGCGGCCGCGCGAGTCCCAGGCGCCCGAGCCGATGTCGCACCAGTGGCGCCCCAGCGAGGCCTCCTGCTCCGCGTCGCGGTCGTGGTCCTTGCTCGTGAGGGGGAGCGCGAGCAGCAGCGCACCGTGCCGCCCCACCACCAGCACCGGGCGGTCCTTGCCCCGCGCGTGGTCCTCCTCGTAGGGCACCCACGCCCACACGACCTCGCCCGGGTCGGGGAGGTCGTCGGTCACGGGAGCATAGGTCAGGTCCGGCACCCCGTCGTAGTCCCCGGCATACGGGCTCGTCACCGGCTCACGGGCCGGCCTGGGCGAGGGGCGCTCCCCACCCGACCGTCCACGCTCCTGCTGCCCCGCGCGACGGGCCGCGTCGACGACCGCACCCGCGAGAGCGCGGGCGATCCTCCTGCCGAGTGATGCCATAGTGGGACGTTAGCGCTTGCCGAGGTCGCCGAGCCGCACCCCCACCCTCGTCGACGTCCAGGAGCACCCGTATGCCGCCCGCCAGCCCCCTCGCCGACCGCCACCAGGAGGCGTCCCGCCGTCACGCGGGGCTGGCGATCCTCGCTCTCGCCGTGGGCGGATTCGCCATCGGGACCACGGAGTTCGCGTCGATGGGCATGCTGCCCGAGGTGGCGCGCGGGATCGGCGTCGACATCCCGACCGCCGGGCACCTGGTGTCGGCCTATGCCCTGGGCGTCGTGGTCGGCGCGCCGACGCTGGCGGTGCTGGGATCGCGCCTGCCGCGCCGGCGGGTGCTGGTGGCCCTGATGGCCCTGTTCGCCGTGGCGCACCTGGCGAGCCTGCTGGTGACGAGCTACTGGCCGCTGATGCTGGTCCGGTTCGTGGCCGGGCTGCCGCACGGCGCCTACTTCGGGATCGCGTCGCTGGTCGCCGCCTCCCTGGTGGACGACCGTCGTCGCACGCAGGCCGTCTCCAACGTCCTCATGGGTCTGACCGTCGCCAACATCGTCGGCGTGCCTGCCGCGACCTGGCTGGGCCAGGCGCTCGGGTGGCAGCAGTCCTACGCGGTCGTCGGGGTCCTCGGCCTGGTCACGATGGCTGCCGTGTCGACGCTCGTGCCGCACCAGCCCGCCAACCCGACCGCGTCCGTGCGGCGCGAGTTCACGGCGCTGCGCCGCCCTCAGGTGTGGCTGGCCCTGCTGATCGGGACCGTGGGGTTCGGCGGCATGTTCTCGACCTACGCCTACATCTCGCCCACGCTGCAGGAGCTCGGCGGCTGGTCCTCGGCCGCGGTGCCGTGGATCCTCTCCCTCTACGGCCTCGGCTCCACGACCGGTGCGGCGCTGGCGGGCCGGGTGGCGCGGCACGGCATCCTGCGCGGCATCGCGGTGCTGCTGGTGCTGATCGCGATCCTGCTCGCGGTCTACGCCCTGCTCCTGCCGTATGCCGTGGTCGGGCTCGCGGCCACCTATGCCCTGGGGATGCTCCCGAGCATGCTCGTCCCGATGCTGCAGACCCGCCTGATGGACGTGGCGCACGAGGGCCAGTCCCTGGCCGCTGCGCTCAACCACTCCACGCTCAACATCGCCAATGCCCTGGGGGCCTGGCTCGGGTCGCTGGTCCTCGCGGCGGGCTGGGGCTACGCGTGGCCGAGCCGGATCGGCGTCGTGCTGGCGGTCCTGGGCCTCGCCGTCACCGCCTGGAGCGCCCTGCTCCAACGACGAACCGCCTGATCAGAGGGTCTGTCAGGGTCCTGCTGGACGACATCGAGGGTGTGGAGTGGCTCCTCCGTCGGGGCGACCGGCCGAGGGACAGCTGGCTCGGGTCGTGCCGGAGACGTGGTCTCGGCTGTGACGAAGGCAGATGGGAACGAACCGAGGGTGCGGGGAGTCCGACTGGCATGACTCTCCTCCACGCCGACGTGCTGGTCATGGACCAGGTCACCAGCTTCATGAGCAACGACTTCGCCATCCGGGACCAGGCTGGTGCCCAGGTGGGCGAGATCCGCACCGAGGGGTCCGCGTTGTCGCGGATGTTCCTCGGCTCCCGCAAGCTGTCCGTCCACGACACCGACGGGTCCGTGCTGGTGCGGCTCGACGACGTGATGACGATGGGCCGCGACCGGTTCACCCTCCAGGACGGGCAGGGCTACGAGATCGGTCAGCTGGTCAAGGAGTTCACGTTCTTTCGCAAGCGCCTGACCTTGCAGCTCGTCAACGGCGAGGGGCTCGACGTGCAGGGCCAGCTCTTCGACTACGACTTCGAGATCGCGGGTCCGGGCGGCTCGGTCGCGCGAGTGTCGCGGCAGTGGCCGGGCCTGGCCGCGGGGCTCCTGGGCCGCAACCGCTACGTCGTGTCGTTCAACTCAGGGGTGCCGGTCACCCTGCGGGTCGCCGTGGTCGGGGCCGTGGTGGCGCTCGACCTGATCCGCGCCAAGGAGGAGAACTCCTCCGGCGGCTGACGTGCCGGCGGCGCCCGGGAGCTGGTCGGTGAGGTCCGTCAGCAGCGCGGCATCCTCGTCGATCGGCAGCTCGGGAGCGCCGTCGGTCGACACCGGAGCAAGGCCGCCGGGGGCGGTGCTCTCAGGGGTCGTGCTCTCAGGGGTCGTGCTCGCAGGCGTCGTGCTCGTCGTCGTGGCGGGGCGCAGCTGGTCCCGCAGCCACCACAGGACGTGCGCGGCGCCCAGCAGCGTCACGACCGTGATCACGCCGAACGCCCATCGGTACGGCACCAGCGACACCACGACCGCACCGACGGCCAGCGACACCGCCTGCGGGACGCTCATGACGACCTCGGCGGCCATCGTCACGCGCGCCATCACGGCCTGCTCGGTGCGTCGCTGGATCAGCGTGGTGTAGGCCACGAACATCAGCGGCAGCCCGAACCCGAACACCGCCGAGGCGGCCAGCAGCACCGGGATCGTGCCGGCGAGCGCCACGACGGCCATGCTGGTCGCGAGGATCACGCAGGAGACGACGATGGTGCTGACCTCGCCGAGGTGCCGCACCGACCAGCTGCTGGCCAGCCCGCCGAGCACCGCGCCGATGCCCTGCACCATCACCACGATCGCCACGTAGGTCGCGGGCTTGCCGAACGCGTCCAGCACCGCGTAGATCCCCGACTCGGTGAACCCGACGACCAGCAGGGTGAGGCCGAGCCCGACCAGCACGTGCTTGAGGACGCGGTCGGCGACCAGGAGCCGCACCCCCGAGGTCATGGCGTCGACCAGCCCGGCCGTATGCCGCTGCGGGGCGGCCTCGTCGACCCGGATCCGCGCGATGAGGACCGCCGCGACCAGGAAGGACACGGCGTCGACGACGGCCACGGTCCAGCCGCCCCACGCCGCGAACATCGCCGCCCCTGCGAGCGGGGCGAACAGCCGGAAGGCCTCCTTGGTGGTGGCCAGCGCCGAGTTGGCGTCGACCAGGGCCTCGTCGTCGAGGAGCTCCTTGAGCAGGCCGTTGACGCCCGCCGGCACGATGACGAAGGACAGGCCGTAGAGGACGGCGACGCCGTAGAGGATCCAGATGTCGGAGGCGTCGTCGACGACGGTGAGCGGCAGCACCGCCAGCGCCGAGGCGACGTTGGTCCAGATCAGCAGGGGCTTGCGGCGGAACCCGTCCACCCAGGCGCCGAGGAAGGGCGCGACCAGCGCGGGCACGAGCATGCACAGGTAGACGATCCCGACGCTGCCGTTCTGGCCCGTGAGGGTCTTGGCCCAGACGCCGAGGACGAGCAGCAGGACCGAGTCGCCGAGCGCCGACGTCGACAGGGCGGCATACATGAGGGGGAAGCCTGGCCGGCGGAAGACGGCGGTGGGGGACGGTGGCACCCCATGACGGTAGCGGAGGGCGGCATACCGGCTGGTCGACCTGTGGGAGACTGGGTCGCTGACCGTGCCCTGTGCTCCCCGGACCCCAAGTTGAGGTAGTCGCCCCGTGTCTCCCATGGCCACCACCGCGTTGAAGCCCCACGCGACGCCACCGGAGCTGATCCGCAACTTCTGCATCATCGCCCACATCGACCACGGCAAGTCGACGCTGGCCGACCGCATGCTGCAGAAGACCGGCGTGGTCGAGGAGCGGGCGATGCGCGCGCAGTACCTCGACCGGATGGACATCGAGCGCGAGCGCGGCATCACCATCAAGTCGCAGGCCGTCCGGATGCCCTGGTCCCTCGAGAACGCCGCGGGCGAGCTGGAGACCTACTGCCTCAACATGATCGACACCCCGGGGCACGTGGACTTCACCTACGAGGTCAGCCGGTCCCTGGCCGCGTGCGAGGGTGCCGTCCTGCTCGTCGACGCGGCGCAGGGCATCGAGGCGCAGACGCTGGCCAACCTCTATCTCGCGATGGAGAACGACCTCACGATCATCCCGGTGCTCAACAAGATCGACCTGCCCGCCGCGCAGCCGGAGAAGTACGCCGCGGAGCTCGCCGGCCTCATCGGCTGCGACGAGTCCGAGGTGCTCCGGGTCTCGGGCAAGACCGGCGTCGGGGTGGAGGAGCTGCTCGACGAGATCGTGCGCCAGCTCCCGGCCCCCACGGGTGAGGCGGACAAGCCGGCCCGCGCGATGATCTTCGACTCCGTCTACGACACCTACCGCGGCGTCGTGACCTATGTCCGCGTGATCGACGGCAACCTCAACCCGCGCGAGCGGATCCAGATGATGTCGACGCGGGCCACCCACGAGCTGCTCGAGATCGGCGTCATCTCGCCCGAGCCGGCGCCCTCGGACGGTCTCGGCGTCGGCGAGGTCGGCTACCTCATCACCGGCGTCAAGGACGTCCGCCAGTCGCGCGTCGGTGACACCATCACCAACCTCGCCAAGCCGGCCTCCGAGGCCCTCGGCGGCTACCGCGACCCGCGCCCGATGGTCTTCTCCGGGCTCTACCCGATCGACGGCACGGACTACCCGCTGCTGCGCGACGCGCTCGACAAGCTCAAGCTCAACGACGCCGCCCTGGTCTACGAACCCGAGACGTCGGCGGCGCTGGGCTTCGGCTTCCGCGTCGGCTTCCTCGGGATGCTGCACCTCGAGATCGTGCGCGAGCGGCTCGAGCGGGAGTTCGGCCTGGACCTGATCTCGACGCTGCCCAACGTGGAGTACGAAGTCACGATGGACGACGGCAAGCTCGTCGAGGTGACCAACCCCAGCGAGTTCCCCGACGGCAAGATCGCCGACGTGCGCGAGCCGGTCGTGCGCGCCACGATCCTCGCCCCGAGCGACTTCATCGGCGCGATCATGGAGCTGTGCCAGTCCAAGCGCGGCACCCTGCGCGGCATGGACTACCTGTCCGAGGAACGCGTCGAGATGCGCTACACGCTGCCCCTCGCCGAGATCGTCTTCGACTTCTTCGACCAGCTGAAGTCCAAGACCCGCGGCTACGCCTCCCTGGACTACGAGCCCGACGGCGACCAGCTCGCCGACCTGGTCAAGGTCGACATCCTGCTGCAGGGCGAGCAGGTCGACGCGTTCAGCTCGATCGTGCACAAGGACAACGCCTACTCCTACGGCGTGATGATGGCCGGCAAGCTGCGCGAGCTGATCCCGCGGCAGCAGTTCGAGGTGCCGATCCAGGCCGCCATCGGCTCGCGCGTCATCGCCCGCGAGACCATCCGCGCCATCCGCAAGGACGTCCTGGCCAAGTGCTATGGCGGTGACATCAGCCGCAAGCGCAAGCTGCTCGAGAAGCAGAAGGAAGGCAAGAAGCGCATGAAGATGGTCGGCCGCGTCGAGGTGCCCCAGGAGGCCTTCATCGCCGCGCTGTCCAACGACGGCGGCGGGGACGGCAAGGCCAAGGGCAAGAAGTGACCGAGCCCCTCCCGGAGGAGCGCGCTTACACCGTCGGTCTCGGAGAGCCTTTGCCGCACAAGGGCGCTCGTCGGATCGTGAGCTTCGCGCGGACCGACGCCCGGTTGCAGGACAAGGACGCCCGGGCCCTCGAGCGGTATGGCGACGCCTACCTGATCGAGGTGCCCCGCGACGCGGCGCGCACCGACGTGGACCCGGCCGCCCGCCTCGACCCCGCCACCGTCTGGGGCCGGGTGGCCCCGCTGGTCGTGGAGGTCGGCGCGGGATCCGGCGACGCGACCGTGGCCGGCGCGGCGGCATACCCCGACCACGACCTGCTGTCCCTGGAGGTCTACCGCCCGGGGCTGTACGACATGCTGCGCAAGGTCGGGTCGCGCGAGCTGACCAACGTGCGGCTCATGGAGGCCGACGCGGTGCCGGTGTTCGAGACGCTGCTGCCCGCGGGGTCCGTGCGCGAGGTGTGGACCTTCTTCCCCGACCCCTGGCCCAAGACCAAGCACCACAAGCGGCGGATCGTGCAGCCGGCCTTCGCCTCGCTGGTGGCGCGGGTCCTCGAGCCCGGCGGGGTGTGGCGGCTCGCGACGGACTGGTCCGACTACGCGGAGTCGATGCGCGAGGTGCTCGACGCGCACCCGGACTTCGAGGGTGGCGACGTCGAGCGGTTCGACGTGCGGCCGATGACCCGCTTCGAGCGTCGGGGGATCGCCGCCGGCCGCTCGATCCACGACCTGACCTATCGCCGCCGCTGACCGCTCCGCCGGCGGGGTGCAGGGTGTGCGCTGCCTGGGGGACACGACCAAAGGTGACCCGTCGGGTCAGCCCTGGCGCCTGTGACGGACGTTTGATCGATCACGGCGCCCCGGCAGGTCACTGGGTGTCGGGTCAGGGCACCCGGTCAGCGCACCTGGGTGAGGGCCAGGACGCAGGAGTCGCCGACGCGGCGATAGCCGACCCGCTGGTAGAGGCGGCTCGACGCGGGGGAGTCGAGGTCGGTGTAGAGCAGGCAGCGGTGGCCGGCGCGACGCTGCAGGGCGCTGACGGCGGCGACGGTGGCGGCGGCATACGCGTGGCCGCGCTGCTCGGGCGGGGCGTAGACCCAGGAGATGCGGGAGACGCCGCCGTGGGGGCGGGACGCGTGGGTCATGGCGACGGGCTCGCCGTCGACGTCCCAGACGCGCATGTCGCCGCGGGACACCCACTGCTGCAACGGGAATCGCGGCGGCGCCTCGGTCCCGGTCTCCTCGAGGTAGGCCCGCGCCCAGGTGTCGAGGAGCGGGATGTCCGACTCGCGCGCGGCACGCAGCTCGCCCGGGACGCCCTCGGGGTGGCGCGGCGGGCGGGGGAGGTCGTGCATGCCCTCGCGCCGCACCACGCGGATGTGACCGCCGGACTCGAAGGCGATCGTCTCGGCGAAGGCCAGCGCGCCCGTGACCAGCCCGCCCACGCGCTCGACGTGCAGCCCGTCGGCCAGCACGCGCCGGGCGATGGCTCGCGCGACGTGGGTGTCGACCGTCGCCACGTGGAAGGGGCGCGGTGGGGTGTGCATCGCGAGGGCGGTGACGCGGCCGTCCCGCTTGGCCCAGTACCACTGGGAGCCGGGGTAGTCCGCGGGGGACTCCAGCGCGTGGGCGAGCGTCGTGGCGACGACCGAGTGGATGACGGGGGCGGCGGCGACGCGAGGGGCCGACACCTGCTGGAAGTCGCGACCGGCGGTGGTCCGCGCCACCGTGATGCCCCTCGCCGTACCCCGCTGCATGAGGGTCACTGTGTCACGCGCGGCGAGCCGGCGCCCACCCTCAGCCGGACCGCTCGCTCGTGAAGGCGAGGGTGACGGTCTCGCCGATCCGGCGGTAGCCGAGCGCGTGGTAGATCCCGTTGCTGGTGGGGTTGGCCAGGTCGGTGAGCAGCATGCAGCGGTGGCCGTGCTCCTGCTGGTGCCGCGACCAGGCGGCGACGACGGCGCTCGCGTAGCCGTGGCCCCGGTCCGCGGGCGGGGTCCAGGCGCCGCTGATGCGGGTGACCCCACCGGACGGCTCGGTCGCGTAGCACATGGACACCGGCCGCCCGTCGACCTCCCACAGGGCCGTGCGTCCCTCGAGGACGTGCGGGGAGGGGTCGGGGGGTGGCGGCTCGCTCGGCCCGTGGGCCTCGCGGTGGAAGTCCTGCAGCCAGCCGCGGACCAGGTCGAGATCGGCGGGTATGGCGGGCCGCAGCCGTCCCGGGACGGTGAAGGGCAGGTGCGGCGGCCGGGGCAGGTCGTACATCCCCAGGTCCATCACCACGTCGGCGTCGAGGTCCTGGTCGGCGCACCACCAGTCGCTGAAGGCGAACGCCCCCTCGCGCAGGCCGCCGACGCCGTCCACGGGACGTCCGCGCGCCGCGAGCTCACGGGCGACGCTGACGGCCAGCAGCGGCGAGGACAGCGGGAGGTGCGGCGGGTAGGGCGGTGTGTGCATGGCCACGCCGACGATCCGTCCGCCGCGTCGCAGCTCGATCCACCACGGGTCGGGGATCCGGTCCGGGTGGCGCCGCGCGATGAGCACGTTGCTCGCCAGGATCGAGTGGATGACCGGCTCGGACTCCATGAAGTCCCCGGCGTCGCGGAGGAACTCGTCGGGGTCCCTGGTGATGCGGACCGTGATGGGGCTCGTGTGCGCCATGGGCCCAGCCTCTCAGGTCGACCCAGGCGGGGTCGGAACCCTCAGGCGCATGAGACGGCACGAGGCGCGATCGGGGCGGGGCGGGTCAGGTCAGGTTGGGACGGGGTGGGGTCAGGGGAGTGGCGCGCGCCAGGTCAGGGTGGGATCAGGGGAGTGGTGCGCGCCCGGTCCGGGCGGCGATCGACACGAGGTCGGCGGCGGCGCCTCGCAGCGGGTCGCGGCGCCATACGGCCCGGAGCTGTCGCTCGAGGGTGAAGCCCTCGGTCGGCACGACCGCGAGGTGACCGTCGTGCACGGCGTCGGCGACCGCCAGCAGGCTGAGGACGGCGGGAGCGGTGCCGGTCACGGCGCTGGCCCGGACCGCGGCGTTGCTGGACAGCTCCAGGGCCGGGCCGCAGGGCTCCAGCGGTGAGAGGGCCGCGTCGAGCGCCTCGCGGGTGCCCGAGCCGCGCTCCCGGGTGACGAGCGGGGTGCCCGCGAGCTCGGCGGCGCCGACGGGGGAGGTGCGCTCCATCCACGGGTGGTCCAGGCCGATGACGAGGGCGAGCTCGTCGCGGGCCACCACGGTGCTGGGCAGGTCGTGGGGCGGCTCCGGGCCCTCCACGAAGCCCAGCTCGACTGCACCCCGGCGGACCTGGTCGATCACCACCGTGGAGTTGGCCACCGTCATGCCCGCCAGCAGCCTCGGGTGGTGACGCCGCAGCTCGGTGAGCCAGGTGGGTGCCAGGTGCTCGGCCACGGTCAGCGACGCGGCGATGCGCAGCTCGGGGATGCTCTGCCCCTGCAACGCCTCGATGGCCTTCTCGAGCCGATGCGTGGACGCGAGGATCTCGCGGGCATGCTCGACGAGCATGACCCCCGCGGGGGTGAGCTGGGCGCCCTGCGGCCGGCGGACGACGACCCGCTGCTGCAGGTCGCGCTCGAGCCGCCCCACCAGGCGCGACGCGTTGGGCTGGGCCATGCCGATCGCGCGGGCGCCGGCGCCGAGGCTGCCCTCGTCGTGCACGGCGACCAGCAGCTCCAGGGCCTTGAGGTCGGGCATCACCCTGTCGTCATATCACATTGATATGACGGGGTGCAGGACTGGGGGCTGCCGCTCACCCGTCCGCCCGGCCAGGCTGGCAGCATGACCACCGCTGCCGGCCGCGCCACCCCTGCCGGCCGCGCCACCCCTGCGGTCATCCCCGCCCGACACGCACGCCGCCCTCACCCCGCCCGGCGCGCACCACGTGTCCTCCGCACGGGCCCCGTGCCCGGGCTCGCCCTGTGCTCCGTCGTGGTGATCCTCGCCCTGCTGGTCAACCACCTCGTGCCCGTGGTGTCCCCGCTCCTCGTCGCGATCCTGCTCGGCGCCGTGCTCGCCAACGCCTGGCCGCTGCCCACCGCGCTCGCGCCCGGCCTCGCCGTCGCGGCCAAGCCGCTGCTGCGCGCCGGGATCGTGCTGCTCGGGCTGCAGGTCGTCCTGGGTCAGGTCCTCGGGCTCGGCTGGGGGATGATCGCCGTCGTCGTGGCCGTGGTGGGGCTGGGGATCGCGTCGACGCTGGCCTACGGGCGCCTGCTGGGGGTCCCCGCGGGCCTCACCCTGCTGGTGGCCTGCGGCTTCTCGATCTGCGGCGCCGCGGCCGTGGCCGCCGTCGACGGGGTCGTGGACGCCGAGGAGGAGGACGTCGCGACCGCCGTCGCCCTGGTCGTCGTCTGCGGCACCCTGATGATCCCCGTCGCGCCGCTGGTCGTCACCGCCCTCGGGATGGGCCCGTATGCCGGGGGTCTGTGGGCCGGCGGCTCGATCCACGAGGTCGCCCAGGTCGTGGCGGCGGGCGGCGCCATCGGGGGAGGCGCGCTCGCGGCCGCCGTCATCGTCAAGCTCACCCGCGTGCTCATGCTCGCGCCCATCATGGCGACCATCTCCTGGCGGCGACGCCGGGCCCTGGCGGCCGCAGGCGGACGCGCTGACGGGGGACGGCTGCCGCCGCTGGTGCCGGTGTTCGTCCTGGGGTTCGTGGCGATGGTGCTCGTGCGGTCCTTCCTGCCACTGCCGGCGCCCGTGCTCGACGGTGCTCGCCAGTTGCAGACGGTCCTGCTGACGGCGGCGATGTTCGCCCTCGGCTGCGGCGTCCGGCTCGGCCTCGTGCGCCAGGTGGGCGTCCGGCCGTTCGTCCTGGCGGCGCTGTCGACGGCGACGGTGGCGCTGGTCTGCCTCGCCGGCGTCACCCTCGCCACCTGACCGGTGGCGCCAGGTGGTTGCTCGCGGTGAGGGGGTAGGAGCCGTTCGTGCCCGCTCACGGTCCGACGGACGGGGGAGGTCAGGCGTCGATGATGTCGCTGTTGCGGGGCAGCCACGGACGACCGCCGACGGGGTGGCGGAAGGCCATGGGCAGGCCCCGCGCCTGCTCCCAGCGCGTCGACGAGCTGACCTGCAGGTGCAGGTGTGGCTGGGTGCTGTTGCCGGAGTTGCCGCACTGCGCCAGCACGTCGCCGGCCCGCACCGCGTCACCCACCGCCACCCGGATCGACCCGCGCCGCAGGTGCGCCAGGAGCACGACCGGGCCGCCGTCGCCGAGCGACAGCACCACGTGGTTGCCGGCGATCCCGGCGGCGCCCGCCCGCACGCGCCGGCCCTGCGTCAGCAGGTAGCCCACCAGCAGCAGCTGTGATCGCCGCGCCTCGTGGTCGGGTTCGCCGTCGTGCACATCGACGACGGTCCCGTCGACCGGGGCCATGACGGCGGGGCCGAACCCGTGGAAGACCTCGGGCCGCTCCGTCGCCAGGGCCGTGCGCCAGCTCCACGGGCCCGAGCGTCCGCGCGCGTCGACCGGGACGAGGTCGATCGCGTGGGACGAGCCGAACGTCTCGGTCCCGTGGCTCGGCACCCGGTCGGCCGGGCTGTTCTGCACGAGCCACCGACCCCGCACGGGGAGGTCGAGCACGGTTGTCGCTGCGGATGCGCCGTCGAGGTCCACGCGTCGAGCCTGGCACAGCCGCGCCACCTGGCGGTCGCCTGACGGGGGCGGGCGCGGTCGTCATACACAATGGGCCGTATGCCGAGCGCCCTGCCCGAAGGACTGCCCGCCCCCTCCGACGGAACGCTCCCGAGCACCGCGCTGGATCGTCTGGGGCTAGGCCCGTTCGGCATCTACGTGCATGTGCCGTTCTGCCGAGTCCGTTGCGGCTACTGCGACTTCAACACCTACACCCTGACCGAGCTCGGCACGCCGGGGGCGAGCGTCGGATCCTACGCCGACACCGTCCTGGCGGAGCTGGACCTCGCCGGGCGGGTGCTGGGCGAGGACGCGCCGGCCGTCGAGACGGTCTTCGTCGGCGGGGGCACCCCGACCATGCTCGCGGCCGAGGACCTGGCCCGGATCGTCGAGGGGATCGGCGAGCGCTTCGGCTACACCGGCGACGTCGAGATCACGACCGAGGCCAACCCCGACACCGTCGACGAGCACTACCTGGACTGGATCGCCGCTCGCGGCTTCTCGCGCGTCAGCCTCGGCATGCAGTCCGCCGTCCCGCACGTCCTGCGCACCCTCGACCGCACCCACGACCCCCTCAACGTGGAGCGTGCGGTCAAGGCCGCCCGCGCGCACGGGCTCGACGTCTCGCTCGACCTCATCTACGGCACCCCCGGCGAGTCGCTCGAGGACTGGCGCACGTCGCTCGAGACCGCGATCGCGCTGGAGCCGGACCACGTCTCGGCCTACGCCCTGGTCGTGGAGGAGGGCACCAAGATGGGTGCCCAGGTGCGGCGCGGCGAGGTCGCGCTGCCGAGCGACGACGACGAGGCCGACAAGTACGAGCTGGCCGACGGCCTCCTGCGGGCGGCGGGGTACGGGTGGTACGAGGTGTCGAACTGGGCCCGCGGCGAGGAGCACCGGTGCCGCCACAACATCGGCTACTGGAGCGACGGCGACTGGTGGGGCGCCGGCCCCGGCGCGCACAGCCACGTCGGCGGCGTCCGCTGGTGGAACGTCAAGCACCCGAGCGCCTATGCGTCGCGCCTCAACGGCGGCCAGTCCCCGGCGGCGGCGCGCGAGCTCCTCAGCGCCGAGCAGCAGTACGACGAGCGGGTGCTGCTCGGCATACGGCTCGTGGACGGGCTGCCGATCGACGACCTGGACGAGACCGGCCAGGAGGCCGTGGCCGGACTGATCGCCGACAGCCTCGTCGACGGGGGAGCGGCGCTGCGGGACCGCCACCTGGTGCTCACGCTGCGCGGACGCCTGCTGGCGGACACCGTGGTGCGACGGCTCCTCGGCGTCTGACCTGCATCGGCCAGGGTGGGATCAGGGTCGGATCAGGGTTGGTTCTGAGGTCCTGGAGGGATCCGACCTGGGCAGACTGGAGTCCGAAGGGTCGAGCGGCACGTCGCCGCGCCGACCACGAACCACACGGAGGGGACCATGAGCACCGACGACCAGTTCCGCAACGACCGCGAGATCCCGAGCTACCCGCAGGCCGGGTCGACCGGTCAGGGCGCGAGCCCGCAGGGTGGCTACCAGCAAGGCGGCTACCAGCAGGGTGGCTACCAGCAGGGACAGCCCGTCCACGGCAACGGCGCCCCGCTCAACCCCGAGTACGAGCGGCAGCTGGTCTGCGCGGCGCACTGGTCGCCCATCGCCTCGGTGCTGCTCGGTGGCCTCACGTTCTTCGGCCCCGTGATCGTCCTGCTCGTCGGGGGCGGGCGCAGCCGCGCGGTCCGGGAGCACGCGATCGATGCGCTGAACTTCCAGATCACCGTCTGGATCGCCACGGTGGCCGTGGTCCTGATCTCGCTGCCGCTCATGATCGTGCTGGTCGGCTTCGTCACGATCTGGCTGGCCGGGCTCCTGCCGCTGGCGGCCCTGGTCGTCCACGGGCTGGCGGCGATCAAGGTATCGGCGGGCGAGCCCTACAGCTACCCCTTCACCTGGCGCCTCATCACGTAGCAGCGCACCCTGGTGCGGTCGTCGGGCTGAGGCAGCGGCCCGGCAATGGAGTTGGACGGGCCGGCGCGGTGAGCGACCATGGAGGAGCACCCCGTCCGACGCTGCTCCGGGTTGCCCCCACCGCACGTCATACGACCGGAGACCCCGCATGCATCCCGACGCCCCGTCCAGGCGACACCACTGCCCGACGTGGACCGCTCCCGAACCCGCACGATCCTCGCCGTGCTGGTCCTCGCGACCTTCGTCGTGATCCTCAACGAGACGATCATGACCAACGCGATCCCGCGCCTCATGCGGGAGTTCGACGTGACCGCGTCCACCGCCCAGTGGCTGTCGACGGTGTTCATGCTGACCATGGCCGTGGTCATCCCCGCGTCGGGCTGGCTCATGGAGCGGCTCGCGACCCGACGCACCTTCGCCCTGGCCATGGTGCTGTTCTCGATCGGGACCGCCGCGTGCCTGCTCGCCCCCACCTTCGCGGTGCTGATCGGCGGGCGCGTCGTGCAGGCCTGCGGCACCGCGATCATGATGCCGCTGCTGATGACCACCCTGATGAACCTCGTGCCCGCCCACGAGCGCGGCAAGGTCATGGGCAACGTCACGCTCGTCATCTCGGTCGCGCCCGCCATGGGGCCGGCGGTCTCGGGGGTGCTGCTGCAGCTGGGCTCGTGGCGGCTGATCTTTGCCGTCGTGCTGCCCATCGCGATCGGTGCCCTGGTCGTCGGGTTCCGCTCCCTGGTGGACGTGGCCGAGCCGGGGCACAGCGACCTCGACCTGCCGAGCCTCGCGCTGTCCGCCGTCGGCTTCGGCGGCCTCGTCTACGGCCTCAGCGGGTTCGGCGAGGGCGCGTCCCACGGCGGGGCGTCCTCGGGCCTGCCGCCGTGGGCCTTCGTGGCGGTCGGTCTCGTCGCCATGGCGGTGTTCACGCGACGCCAGCTCGCCCTGCAGCGCAACGGCACGCCCCTGCTCGACCTGCGCACCCTGTCCCACCGCACCTTCACCATCGGCCTGGTCCTCATGGTGCTCTGCTTCATGGGCCTGATGGGCACCGTGATCCTGCTCCCCATCTATCTGCAGGAGGTGCGCGGGATGTCCTCGCTGTCCACCGGTCTGCTGATGATCCCGGGCGGCCTGGCGATGGGCCTGCTCGGCCCGCAGGTGGGCAAGGCCTACGACCGGTATGGCGCCCCCCGGCTCGTCGTCCCCGGGACCGCCGGCCTGGTCGCGGGGCTGGTCATGCTCTCGCTGCTCGCCCCCGTCGTGGCGCCCTGGGGCGTCCTCGTCCTGCACGTCCTCATCAGCGTCTCGCTGGCGCTGGTCTTCACCCCCGTGTTCACGGCGTCGCTCGGCGTCCTTCCCCCGCACCTGTATCCCCACGGCTCGGCGATCCTCGGCTCGCTGCAGCAGGTCGGGGCCGCGGCGGGCACCGCGACGACGGTGGCGGTCATGGCCTTCATGACCGCGCGTGCCAGCAGCGGTGGGGCGTCCGCGAACGACGCCCTGATGAGCGGCGTCCAGGGCGGCTTCGCGGTCGGCGCGGTGCTGGCCGTGCTGGCGCTCGGGGCCGCGACCCTGGTCCGCACCCCGCGGCCATAGGGGCCGCGAGCACGGCATACGGCCGCGACAGCCGACGCGCTCAGCGGGTGCGCAGGGCCGGCAGCTTGGTGCCCGCGACCTGCCGCTCGTCGAGCACCGAGCGACGGAAGCGGTAGAGCCGCGCCGGCCGACCGCCCGTGCCCGAGGAGACCGACCCGGTCTCCTCGACCAGGGCCTGCTGCTCCACGAGGCGCCGGAAGTTCTGCTTGTGCAGCGCCTGACCCGCGAGCGCCTCGACGCACGACTGCAGCTCGCCGAGGGTGAACTCGGGTGGCATGAGCTCGAACACCACCGGGCGGTACTGGATCTTGGCCCGCAGCCGTGCGAGGCCCGTCGCCAGGATGCGGCGGTGGTCGCCGATCATCCGCTCCCCGGGGACCAGGTCGTCGTCCGGCAGCCGCCAGGCGCCGCGCGCCTCCGGGACCAGGCCGACCTCGTAGAGCAGCTCGTAGCGCTGCAGCGCCAGGTCGGGCAGCCAGGCGTGGCCGCCGCGGCCGAAGGTCAGGTCGCAGCGGTGCCGCCGGGCCGTGCGGTCGGCGGGTGATCCGGCGGCGCCGACCCAGTGCGTCAGCTGCGGGGCGATCACCTCGTCGACGAGGCGGGTGCCGTCCCGCTGGTCCTCCCACGGCAGCAGCGCGTAGGCGTCGTACCAGTCGGTCTCCTCGGACGTCATGGACGTCGTGGACGTCATGGACGGAGCGGACCCCGTGGCCGCGTCGCCTCCCTCGGTCGCTGCGGCGCCCTCGGCTCCGGCGGTCGTCAGGCCGAGGTAGGAGATGGAGATCCGGCGGCCACTCGTGTCGTCGAGCCCGCGGTCGTGGTCGGCGAAGGTGTACAGCTGCTCGACATACCCGAGCTGTCTGCCGGTCTGCGAGGCGACCCAGGAGCGCAGGCCGGCCTGCAGGGACGGCTGACCGGCCTCGAGGGGGCCGGCCGGGAGGGCGGGTATGCCGGGGGCCGGCGGGGGAGCCGTGAGGACGCGCGGTCGCCCGGACACGACGGCCACCACGACGGCGACCAGCTCGACGGCGAGCTGCTCCTGCTCCTCACCCACGCGTGACCTCCTGCTGGCCGCTCGCGTGCTGGTCGTCGTCGAGCGGGACGGTGACGAAGTCGATCAGCTCCTCGACGCTGGCCAGCAGGGTCGGCTCCAGATCGGCGTACGTGCGCACCGTACCCAGGATCTGCTTCCACGCCCGCGCGATGTCCGCCTGGGAACGGTGCGGCCAGCCGAGGTGCGCGCAGATCCCGTGCTTCCAGGAGGTGCCACGGGGGATGACGGGCCACTGCTCCAGGCCGAGCCGCTCGGGGCGCACCGACTGCCACACGTCGACGTAGGGGTGCCCGAGGACCTTGACGAACCGCGAGTAGCCGGGGACCCGGCGGGCCTCCTCGACGATGCGCGCCTCCTTGGTGCCGGGCACGAGGTGGTCCACGAGGACGCCCATGCGACGGTCACGGTCGGGGGCGAAGTCCTTGATGACCGCGGCCAGGTCGTCGACGCCGTCGAGCATCTCCACGACCACGCCCTCGATGCGCAGGTCGTCGCCCCAGACCTTCTCCACCAGCTCGGCGTCGTGGCGGCCTTCGACGAAGATGCGCGACCCGGTGGCGACGCGGGCGGGGGCGCCGGCGACGGCGACGGATCCGGAGGCCGTGCGCGAGGAGGCCTGGCGGGCCTCGGCGAGGCGGGCGTTGCTGCCGCTCTTGTCGGGGACCAGCGTGACCGGGCGCCCGTCGACCCAGAAGCCGGGGCCCATCTCGAAGCCCCGGGTGCGGCCCTTGCGGTCCTCCAGGTGGACGACGTGGACGCCACCGGCCTTCTCGACCCGCACCACGGCGCCGACCCAGCCGGACTCGACGTCCTCGACGACCAGGCCACGGGTGGCGGGGACCGCCTCCGAGCGCCCACGGCGGGGAGCCTTCCAGTCGCCCGAGAGGACGTCGGTGCCGTATCGGTCCGCCACGGGGGCCTCCTGCTTCTGCCTGTTGCTGGCGCGACGGGTCGTGCTCGAGACCCGCCCCGACGCGGTCGTCGGACGGTGCTGAAGGCTAGCCCGAGGACCGGCGGAGTTCGTCGTGGCGCGCCACCCGGCGTAGAATTGGCACTCGCCCCACCCGAGTGCCAACCAGCGAACGTGAGGAGGTCGACGATGAGCGACGGACGCCGCCTGCAGGTCCTGCGGGCCATCGTGCAGGACTACGTCGCGACCTCCGAGCCCGTCGGCTCCAAGGCGCTGCTCGACCGGCACCAGCTCGGCGTCAGCGCGGCGACGGTCCGCAACGACATGGCCGCGCTCGAGGAGGAGGGCCTGATCTGCGCCCCGCACACGAGCGCGGGCCGCATCCCCACCGACGCGGGCTACCGGCTCTTCGTCGACCAGCTGTCCGAGATCAAGCCGATGTCGCCGCCCGAGCGCGCGGCCATCGCCGAGTTCCTCGCGGGGTCGGTCGACCTCGACGACATCGTCGACCGCACCGTGCGGCTGCTCGCCAGCCTTACCCACCAGGTCGCGGTGATGCAGTACCCCTCGCTCACCCGGTCGTCCGTGCGGCACGTCGAGCTGGTCCCCATCGGTGGGCCGCGGCTGATGGTCGTGCTCATCGTGACGACGGGTCGGGTGGAGCAGCGCGTCGTCGACGCCGGCCGCGACCTCGGCGACGTGGACGGCGAGCGCCTCGTCTTCGACCTGCGCGGACGGCTCAACGGCCTCGCCGCGGGCCGCCCGTTCCCGGAGGTGGCGCCCGCGCTCGCCGGGCTGTCCCAGGGCTTCGAGGTGGCCGACCGCCCGGCCGTCGAGGCCGTCACCACGGCGCTGGCCGAGATCGTCGTGGAGGAGCGCGAGGAGCGGGTGGTGCTCGCCGGCACCAGTAACCTCGCCCGCCGCTCCGAAGACTTCCCGACGTCGCTGCGCCCGGTCCTCGAGGCGCTCGAGGAGCACGTCGTGCTGCTCGGCCTGATCGACGCCATGCACGACGACCCGGCCCGCCCCGCCGCGGCCGACTCGGACCTCGTCTCGGTGCGCATCGGCAGCGAGCTCTCGCACGCCGGTCTAGTGTCCACCTCGGTCGTGTCGACGGGATACGGTGCGGGGCCGGACCTCGTCGCCGGGCTCGGGGTCCTCGGCCCCACCCGCATGGACTACCCCACGACGATGGCGGCGGTGCGGGCGGTTGCGGCATACGTCTCCCGGTCCCTCGGTGGCTAGCCACCGGACGTCGGCGGGTGCGGCGCACCCGGCCGGCTCGGCCCGCCCCGTCGTCCCCGTCCCCCAGATCGCCCCAGCACCCCACGTCACCTCCGCCAACCACTCCGTCAGGCAAGGACTTTCGTGAACGACTACTACGCAGCCCTCGGGATCGACCGCGGCGCCAGCGCCGAAGAGATCAAGAAGGCCTACCGCCGGCTCGCGCGCAAGCTGCACCCGGACGTCAACCCCGGCCCCGAGGCCGAGGAGGAGTTCAAGCGGGTCTCGCAGGCCTATGACGTGCTCGGCGACCCCGCCAAGAAGCAGGCCTACGACATGGGCGCGGACCCCTACGCCAGCGCCGGTGCGGCGGGCTTCGGCCAGGGCTTCACGTTCAGCGACATCATGGACCAGTTCTTCGGCGCGGGGGCGGGTGGCGCGGGCGGTCGTGGACCCCGCTCGCGCGTGCGACGCGGCCAGGACGCGCTCGTGCGGGCGGACGTCGACCTGCGCACCGCGGTCTTCGGCGACACCCACGAGCTCACCCTCGACACGGCCGTCGAGTGCGGCACCTGCCACGGCGACGGCTGCCAGCCCGGCACGTCCCCGCAGACCTGCTCCTCCTGCCAGGGCCGCGGCGAGGTCCAGCAGGTCCAGCGCAGCTTCCTCGGCCAGATCATGACCTCGCGCCCCTGCGGCGTGTGCCAGGGCTACGGCACGGTGATCCCCAACCCCTGCTTCGAGTGCTCGGGGGAGGGGCGCGTGCGCACCCGCCGGTCCGTCTCCATCAAGGTCCCGGCCGGCGTCGACACCGGCACGCGGATCCAGCTGCGTGGCGAGGGCGAGGTCGGCCCGGGCGGCGGCCAGCCCGGCGACGTCTACGTCGAGATCGTCGTGACGCCGCACCCGACCTTCCAGCGCAACGGCGACGACCTGCACTGCACCCTCGACGTGCCGATGACGGCCGCGGCCCTCGGCTCGACGATCACGCTGGACACCTTCGACGGCGCCCACGACGTGCACGTGCGGCGGGGGACGCAGTCCGCCGACACCGTCACGCTCGACGACCTCGGCGTGACCCACCTGCGGGGCGGCGGTCGCGGCGACCTGGTCGTGCACCTCAACGTCTCCACGCCCACCCGCCTCGACTCCCGCCAGGAGGAGCTCCTGCGCGAGCTCTCCGAGCTGCGCGGCGAGGAGAACCCCGACGCCCACGTCACCTCCCTCGACAAGGGGCTGCTCGGCAAGCTCCGCGACGCCTTCCGCTGAGCCGATGACGGCGCCGCTGTTCCTCCTGCCCGCCGGGTCGCTCGGGTCCGTGACGCCAGGGTCGTCCGTGCTCGTGGACGGCGCCGAGGGGCGGCACGCCTCCGGGTCGTTGCGCCTGCAACCCGGCGAGCCCGTGCTGCTGTCCGACGGGAGCGGGGCCGAGGTGGCCGGGTCGGTCTCCTCGGTCGCGCCGGGAGAGATCACGGTGAGCGTCGAGACCGTATGCCGTCCTGACGCCCCCACGCCGCGCTTCGTCCTGGTGCAGGCGCTGGCCAAGGGCGATCGCGACGAGCAGGCGGTGGAGTCGGCGACCGAGCTCGGCGTCGACGAGGTCGTGCCGTGGGGTGCCGCGCGGTCGATCGTGCAGTGGCGCGGCGACCGGGCTGCCAAGGCCCACCGCAAGTGGGAGCAGGTCGTGACCGCGGCCACCAAGCAGTCCCGACGGCACCGCACCCCGGTCGTCGCCCAGCACGTCACGAGCAAGCAGCTGGCTGCACGGCTGGCCTCCACCTCGCTGGCGCTGGTGCTGCACGAGGACGCGACGACGTCGGTCAACGACGTGGAGCTGCCCTCGTCCGGTGAGGTGATGGTCGTGGTCGGCCCCGAGGGCGGGATCTCCGCCGACGAGCTGGCGGCGTTCGAGGAGGCCGGGGCGCGCGTCATACGGCTGGGGCCGCACGTGCTGCGGTCTTCCAGCGCCGGCCCGGCCGCCCTCGCGGTGCTCCTCGCACGCGCCCGCTGGTGACCTACCTCAGGTGGTCATCCGCCTGGGCTCGCACGGCAGGTCGATGTGTCCAACTCAGGCTGATCCCGGAGATCGCCGACCGCCGGTATGCCGACACGCCCGCGCGGCGTGGGCGGGTGGGTTCGGCCACCGTCATGGGTGGTGGAGTCCACCCGATCCTCACGCGTGGGTGGCGGCGAGGTATCGGGTGGGTTCGGCCACGGTCATGGGTGGTGGAGTCCACCCGGTCGTGAATGCGTCCGTGTTGACCGAGGTCGGCACGGCCCGTCTGGCGTCGCCGCATCCGCCTGGGTTCGTCACACCAGCCTGGTCTCGTCACATCCGCCCGGCGTGCGAAGTCGGGCTGATGTGACTACCTGAGGTAGGTCAGCGGACGGTGAAGGTGCGGGTGGCTCGGCCGAGGTCGCGCTGGCCGTCGGCGGGGCTGGGCGCCCACACCTGGAGCTGGTAGCTGCCGGCCGCGAGCCGCCCGAGGTCGACGCGCCAGGTGCCGCGCGTCGGACACGCGATGGAGGCGGTGGTGTGGCCCGAGCGGACCGCCTTGCCGGCGCGCGTGAGGGAGTAGGACACCGAGCCCTCGAAGGCGCACGCCTGCCCGGTCGCCACGACCGGTCCCGCCTTGAGCGCCGCGCCCGCGCCGGGGGAGTCGATCCACACCGCCGCCAGCTCGCTGGTCTGGGCGACCCCGGCCGACCGGGAGTAGGTCTTGCTGGTGGGGAGGGTCCCGAGCACCCGGCCGTCGGGGGAGCGGAACCGGACCGGGAGGTTCTTGCCCGTGGCGGCGGTCACCGTCCACACGACGGATGCCGTGCCGATGCGCGCGGTGGCGTCGTCGACCGTGCGGGTCGGTCCGTCGAGGGTCACGTCGATCGCGCCCGCGCCCACCTTGATGTCCGTGACGGTGCGCTCGCCCCACACGTTGAGGTAGCCGCGCGACCCGGCCTCGCGCATCGCGACGTTGGCGGCCGTCTCGGCGCGCTGCTCGGTCGAGCCCGATCGCTGCGCGGGCACGAACTCGCGGAACAGGCGCAGCCGCGGCGTCGCGGCACCGCCGCCCTCGCGGACCTGGGTGCCGTCCCGACCCAGGAAGTAGACGGGCAGGGCAGCCCGTGACGGTGCCACGGACCGGGCGGCGACGTCTGGTGCGGCTGACGACGGGGCTCCGGCGGTGGTGGCGTCGACCGGTGCGGGCGTCCCGGCCTGCTCCGAGCCGGCCCCGTCGGTGCCGGCTGACGGCGTCGCGGACGAGGTGGTGGACGTGCCGGAGGCCGCGGGCGTCGTGGAGCCCGCGCTGCTGGAGGCGCTGGCGGCTCGGGACACCTGCGAGCTGGTGGTCTGCTGCGCGCACCCGGACAGTGCCACGGCGACCGACGCGGCGACCGCGGCCGTGGACATGGTGGACAGGACCTGGCGGGACGTCGTGCTCGTGCTGGTCACGTCGAGCTCCTTCGCTGACGACGACGGGGTTGCTCACAGTGTCACCCACGTCGGGGCCCCGCACCACGGCGCCCCGCCGACGGATGCTCGCCCGGCCGGGGCGGGGGTCCCTGGCTAGGCTGGCCGCATGACCCCACGTGACCCTGACTGCCTGTTCTGCAAGATCGTCGCCGGGGAGATCCCGGGGGACTTCGTGCACGAGACCGAGACGACGCTCGCCTTCCGCGACATCCAGCCGCAGGCGCCCACGCACGTGCTCGTGGTGCCCAAGGCGCACCACCCCAACGCCGTGGCGACGGCCCAGGCCGACCCCCAGCTGATGGTCGACGTGGTCCTGGCAGCAGGGCAGGTCGCCGAGCAGCAGGGACTGGTCGAGCGCGGCTACCGCCTCGTCTCCAACACCGGCCAGGACGCCCAGCAGAGCGTCGACCACCTGCACCTGCACGTCGTGGGCGGCCGCGCGCTGCAGTGGCCCCCCGGCTGAGTCCCCCGGCCGACACACGCAGAGCCTCGGCCGGCCGGCCACGTGTCCCAGGGTGTGTCGGACCCGGCACGTAGACTGACGGGACGATGACAGACACCCCACGACCCGACACCCCGAGCCCTGGTGGCGCCCCTGCCGCGCACCACGCGATCGTCATACCCGCGTCGGTCCCCATGATCTCGCTGCTGGGGCCGCACGACGAGCTGCTACGCACGATGGAGCGCGCGTTCCCGCGGCTCGACATCCACGTCCGCGGCAACGAGTTCCGCCTCGACGGCCCCTCCAGCGACGCCGCGCTGGTCGAGGAGCTGGTCGGCGAGCTCCTCGTCGTCGTCGAGGCCGGTGGCGCCATCAACCGGGACGCCGTCGAACGCTCGATCGTTATGCTGCGCAACCGCTCCGTCGAGCGGCCCGCCGACGTGCTCACCACCAACATCATCTCGGCGCGCGGGCGCACGATCCGCCCCAAGACCCTCGGGCAGAAGCGCTACGTCGACGCCATCGACACGCACACCATCGTCTTCGGCATCGGGCCCGCCGGCACCGGCAAGACCTATCTCGCGATGGCCAAGGCCGTCGCCGCGCTGCAGGCCAAGGACGTCACGCGGATCATCCTGACCCGGCCGGCGGTCGAGGCGGGGGGGGAGCCCGGCTTCCCTCCCCGCCCCCCCCCCCACCAAAACCACC